>JABDKS010000095.1 GCA_013002105.1 Pirellulaceae bacterium
CTGATCTGATAACGACCTATCAGATCAATGTCGATGGTCGCAGCGTGCGGCGGCGGTTCGCCGGAGGTTTACTGGGGCATTGGGCCATCTGGACTCAACAAGCGGTGAGATTGCTGGGGGAATGCCACCGTTCGATGCGGGATCCGGGAATGCTTCCAGAATTGTTGATCCGCAATGGCGAAGTCACCGATTGCAATGCCGTGATTTTTGATCCTGCACACGGATTCGCCGGCTGTATTCCTGCAATCTTAGAGATATTGCGTCGGCAAGGTTTGGTGCAAACAAATCTATGTCTGGATCCAGCGGAGGTGCTCAGTGAAGGTCAGGCTCGCGAGCTTGACCGGATCTGCCAATCGTACCCCCATTTAGTCGACGATCGATTTGTCGAAGCCCACCGCGACGAATGGTTGCGATAACGGGAAAGACGATCAATTCACCGAGTCATTATTTCAACAGGACATTGACTGTTAGACGACACACAACACCCAACAAGACGCCCGTGCCCAGAAACGCAACTGCATCGATTGCTACGGTGATCCAAGTCTTTTGATTGGTGTTGGCTCGTTCGCCCGCACGAATCCAGCCCAGCACGCCAAGGAAGGCGATGAACGAGAGCACCATTACGGTCACGGCAAATTTTGCTTTTTGTGGATTCGTCAGGTCTTCGGTCGGCTCTCCAAGTACCCACAAAGCAAAAATGATCGCGATGATGAGCGTCAGGCTCAGTAGGCTGCGAAGTGTGTACATGGGGACTGTTACGCTCGGTGGACAACCAGCATCGACCCTGGATCTGGATGCCGGCTGGCTGCTAACTGGATGGATCGGCGATGCCGTTTTCCTGAAAGCCTTTGTTTCTTAACAAGCACGCGTCGCAGTGTCCGCACGCGATGCCGCCGACTTTCGGATCGTAGCAAGACAACGTCATCGAATAATCGACGCCCAGTGCGAGTCCCTGGGCGATGATCTGCGCTTTCGTCAAATCGATCAGCGGCGTATGGATCTTGATTCGATCGGTATCGGTCACCCCTGACTTGGTAGCCAGATTGGCCATGGTTTCATACGCAGCGATGTAGTCCGGGCGGCAATCGGGATAGCCACTGTAATCGAGTGCGTTCACGCCGATGAAGATGTCGTGAGCGGCGATTGTTTCAGCCAGTGCCAGAGCGAGCGACAAAAAGACGGTATTTCGAGCCGGCACGTAGGTAACGGGAATGGCATCGCCGATTTCGTCGACTGAATCCGCTTTGGGGACTGCGATGTTTTCGTCCGTTAAGGCCGATCCACCGAATTGTGCAAGATTGATGTCGACAATGCGATGCGATGCCGCTCCCAGGGTTTCGGCCAGTTGTGTGGCACGCTCGAGTTCATACTGATGGCGTTGGCCATACCGAAAACTAATTGCGTGCGAATCAAATCCACGCTCGCGTGCGATTGCTAGGCAGGTAGCGCTGTCGAGTCCACCCGAGAGTAGGACGACGGCGGGACGTCGCTGAGTGTCAGTCACGTTTCTTCCAGAGTTTTCGGCCGATCGACGGGTTGTAATTGGTCCAATTGCCGTCAGCCGCGACGTCCGATTCGATCACACTCGTGAAGGATGTGATTTTGGCATCCAGATTGTCAATGTGGTGCAGCGTGACGGCTTCCAATGTGACGGGCAGCTTGGGGCTACCAAAATCGAGTTGTCCGTGATGGCTGACAATCAGGTGTTGCAAGTGAAGTCGCAGTTCGTCGGGATACGATTCTTGGCTGTTGGATTCCAGCTGGCTGATCTTTTCGTCCAACATTTGGACACCGATCACAATGTGGCCGAGCATTTGACCGCGATCGGTGTAGGAAATTTCGCCGCCGGAGGAGAGTTCGTCGATTTTGCCAAGGTCATGCAGAAATGCGCCGAACATCAGCAGTTCGGTGTCGAGCTGGGGATACCGCGGACCGATCATTTGGCACAACTGCATCAAATCAATCGTGTGTCGCAGCAACCCGCCCGGGTAAGCGTGATGATTGGAGACAGCGGCAGCGGCGCACTTCAACCGACCGACTAGTTCCGTATCCGCCAAGAATGTGTCACCCAGGGATCGCAGATGGACGTTTTTGAATCCGCCGATCAGTTCACGCAATTGCGCTTCGAGACGGTCGGCTTGGTTGGCGTCGAAACGCTCGAAGTCTTCGGTGTTGACCTCCGAAGCGTCCATTCGTTCGATGCCCGAAACGATGACTTGCAGATTACCGTTGTGGACTTGAGTCCGACCGCGACAAAAAACGTAGTCTCCGCGGTCGAACGAGTCGAAAATTCGTTCGTCAGCATTCCACAACATCGCTGCGATGGTTCCGGAGCGATCAGCCAAACGCATCAGGATGTACTTGCCACCTTGCCGATTGACGCGGAGCTGTTTGTCGGCGGCACGAAACGATTGTTCGATGGACGCGCCATCGGTCAGTTCCGAAATAGGTGTTCGATTCACGGCAAGCTCAAGAAAGGAAAGAACAGAACAGGGCAGAGTAGGGTGGTCCGCGGGAGCCACCGCCCAAAGGATGGCTCCAAGGTGGGTCTTTTGGCAAGGCCCTGAAAAGGCGTTTTGCGGGTGAATCGCTGGTCCAATTGAATCGAATTTCGTCCGTCGTGTGCCTAAGCATTGCTACCCAAGGAAGCAGTGTTTAACTTTTTTGTCCGCGAGGAGGATGATTTTTTCTCCGTCCGGTGGCGCGGGGCTTTATCCTGTTCCACAGAGTTGGCCTGTTTTGCCGTGTGGATGGTTCGCACGAGTCCCCATCGTTTCTGACCTCTTTGCCTTGCATGACTGCTGAAACGCCCAGCTACGAATTTCTGGAACCACCAAAGCGGGAGGGTGAAATCGGCCGGTTGGGCCCATACCGAGTCTTTCGACAACTTGGCCGCGGTGGAATGGGCGAAGTTTTTCAGGCGGTCGATTCGCGTCTGAAACGAAACGTCGCGCTGAAGGTGATGAACAAGAAAGTCGCCGGGACCAAGCACAGTCGGCGTCGTTTCGTCGATGAAGCGCGATCGATGGCGGCGATTCATCACGAAAATGTTGTCATTATCTTCGAAGTCGGCGTGAAGAACGAAACCCCGTTCATGGCAATGGAGATGCTCAAGGGGAAAACGCTGCTGCAGTGGAAACAATCGGGACGATTGTTCAGTGATGAAGAGATCATTGAGATGGGGATGCAAATGTCGCGTGGGCTTGCGGCGGCTCATCAATGCGGCATCGTGCATCGCGACATCAAGCCTGCCAATATTTGGATCGAAGAAACCACCGGACGCGTCAAGATTCTGGATTTTGGCTTGGCACTTGCGGGCGTCAGCATCGACAGTTTGTCTGGTCGCGGCAGCGTTGTCGGATCGCCCGGCTACCTGTCACCCGAACAGGCGCGTGATGATCCGTTGGACGACCGCTCGGATCTCTATAGTCTCGGAGTTGTGCTGTATGAATTGTGCGTTGGAAAGTTGCCGTCGACTGCGAAAAGCATGCCCGGGCATTTGATTGCGATTTTGGAACACGATCCGCCATCGATTTTGGAATTGAATCCAGATATCAAACCAGCTCTGGCCGATGTAATTCATTGCTTGTTGTCCAAGGAAGCACGCGACCGGCCGTCCAATGCCGTTCACTTGGAAGAGATGTTGGAGTACGCCGCCCAAGCGCCGTATGAGCAAGAATTGGAGCCATTGGAACCGCTGGACGAGGAGGTTGCCGAGGTTGCTGATGCGGGCACAGGGAGTATCCAGCCCGCCGCGGCGTCGATCAGCATTACCCCAACAGACTCTGGGAAGCCTGGTGCCGCATCGCAGACATCCTCGAATTTGTCGGGTAGCTTGAATGTGTCCGGTAAATCAACCACCGCGTCGAAACGATCGGCAAAGAAGAAACGGAGATCGCGAAAAGCGGCGACCGCTCCAGCGGATGTTGCTCACGGCGATTCGACGCAAGTAAACGGATTGAAATGGCCGCTGGTGATCGCAGCATTAAGTTTGCTGTTGGTATCGCCTGTCATTTATTGGTTGGTCACACGTCCAGACGTCGTGCCCAATGACCCGTTGCCCGAAACGCCGATCACCCAGCGTCCCACCGCACCACAAGTGACGCTGGCAATGCTGAAACCACTTTCGTTGACGGCTGCGACGGTCGAGTCGGACAGCGTGCAATTGGGAAACGCGGTTCAATGCACCGTCACTTTAAAGAACGAGGCACAAGATGCTTCGGGGGATCCCCGTGTTGCGACCGCCAAGGCCCGAGACGCTGCGGTGCTGGCGGTGTATGCAAAAATCAAGGGAGGTGACAAGAAGCGGATGGCCACGCAAAAACTCAGGCCGAGGGATTTGCCGGCACCGGGTCGCGAAATGCAACGAACCATTCCAGTGTTCACCAGTGGCTTGGAGCCAAAGTCATGTGAGCTGATTTTTGAGTTGCAAACGCCCAAGGCTGAACTGGTCAGTTCAACGAAAGCTGCGATCGAGATCGTTGCCCCAAAGCGGCCATGACGTGGCATCGGAACGCTTCGGAGCGGTCGGTGTTCGCATCGGCCAATCGATTTTGACGCCTGGGCAAATCGGGTCGCATTTTCGCAGCAATCCGGTGGTTTGGCCGTGTGGATTTGCGGAAGTGATTCTCTGGGCAGTGGTCTGTCAAAATGTCTGTTGGACCCCTCGTTCGCGTCGGATCTGTTTATACTGAAACACATGACTGCTGGCCCTTCGTCCGATTCCAAGCTGAACTCCTCGGTGAACCTGGTGCGATCTTCGCATTCATGGACCGAGGCGGATAGCGCCGCCGGTTTTGTACTGCGGTATTTGTCACCCATGCGTCGACAATTGGCGTCGGTTTTGGGTAGCACGGAGGAAGCAGACGAAGCGTTGAAGTTGTTGTTGGGTCATTTGGTACAAGCCGGTTTTGGCGAGCACAAACGGGGTCGCTTGCGTGACTTTCTCGTTCGTGGGATTCGCTCCTGTGCAAAAGCTCGAATGGGTGAGTTGCCCGAAGCCGACCGTCGCGAGTTGAACCTCGATGGTGTGACGCTTGGATCTCGTGAGTGGATCAGTTTTTGGCGAGAATGTTTGCTCGACCGCGCGTGGCGCGCGTTGGAGCGTCACGAACACAGCCATGACGATGAACCGGTGTTCTCTGTATTAAACGCGGCAACCGCTGACTCAAGTGCGACCTCCGATGTATTGGCGGCCAGAATCAGGGAAGAATTTGGCGTCGAAATAGATTCCAGTCAGATCGAAAAAATCCTACCTTTAGCGCGCGCCCTGTTCGCGCAATTAATTGCTGACGAAGTCGTCGAAACGTTGGAGAGCCCCAGCAAAGCAGATGTCAAAGAAGAGATTAAAGCTTTGGGAATGGCTCAGGCATTCAGCGGTCTGACGGTTTAAGCAACCCGCCTATTTAGCTACCCACCTATTAACACCCGCCTGTAAGTCGGCGCTGAAGCGACCGTCGCCAGGGGGTGTCGAATTACCATTTCACCGTCCAAGCCGACGCAATCCGCAGCGGCCAAAATCGGTAACCATCATCGAAGTGACTAGAAAGTGCCAACCGTGGCAGGGATACTGTTACGGACGGGATGTGAACGGAATCCATACGCATTACAGAGAACCAACCGGATCAAAATGTTGAATCATCAAAGCCATCAAGCGTATGACGCGAAGCTCGTTTCGGTGGTCGGAACGCTATTACTGGTCGTCTTTACGGTCACTGGAGCAGCTCAAGAGTTTGTTTCGCCAGTGGATAGCGACGGACGTGTCGTCGATTTCGCCCGAGACATCGGACCGATCCTCAAGTCACGATGCCTGGAGTGCCATGGTCCCGACGATGCGAAAGAGGATTTCCGCGTCGATGACGTCGATAGCTTGATGTCCTACGTCGAGCCGGGGGATTTAGAGTCCAGCACAATGTACGTCGATTATTTGGCCATCGATGACGATGAGTCGATCATGCCTCCAAAGTCACACGGTGGTCCTTTGACCGCCGCCGAGCTGGCGTTGATTCGAGTCTGGATCGAAGAGGGAGCGCATTGGCCGGAGGATGTTGAGTTGACAGCCGAAGTCAAAAAGCCTGAGCCGGTCGCGCCACAATCATTGGTGGACCGCGTTTGGGCGTTTCAGGGATTTTTTCATCCTGCTACCGTTCATTTCCCAGTCGCTTTGTTGTTATTTGGAGCAGGCTTCGTCGTGCTGGGCTGGAAGTGGCCCACTGTGGGGACCCAAATACCACTGGCGTGCTTACTCTTTGGCGCTGTGACCGCTATCGCGGCGACAATGATGGGATGGTCGTTCGCGCAGGAGAAAGGCTACGCAAGCTGGACCAAATTTGATATGGACGATGAATTCTTTTGGCACCGTTGGGGTGGGCTGATCGTCACGGTAACCACCACTGTGATGGCGATCGTGGCGCTCATCGCGGTCAAAAACAAAAGTGAATCACTCACTCGTGTTTGGAAAATCGGTCTGCTTGTCGCTGCCGCCATGGTCGGGGCCGTAGGGCATCAAGGTGGTGAATTGACGTATGGTCATGATTTTTACCCTAAAGCGATTCGGATCCTGCTCGGTGCGAACGATCAGCAATCAGCCAACGAAATAACACAAGATCGCTTGACCGAATCGGAAAAACAGTTGAATTTGGCGGCCAGTCAATCGCCTCCGAAACAACGGGATTAATCAAACGTGTCAGCTAAGCAGGGCAAAAAGTCAAAGAAAGCGAAGATACTTGAGCAGCCGCTCCCCGCAGATCGATACATCAACCGCGAATTGAGTTGGTTGGAGTTCAACGAGCGTGTGTTGGAGCAAGCCGCAGACGATCGGTTGCCGTTGTTAGAACGCGCAAAATTCTTGGCAATCACCAGCTCGAATCTTGATGAATTCGTGATGGTTCGTGTCGGTGGGTTGAGATTGCAGCATCGTCGCAGTGCTCAGCAACGTGATCCCGCCGGTTTGACGATCTCCGAACAGCTCAACGCAGTTTTGGGCAAGGCACAGATCATTGTTGCGCGGCAATATCGACTGCTGCGTGATGTTCTTGAGCCGCAGCTAGCCGACGCTGGTATTCAGCGCATCGATTTGAATCATTGCTCGGAGAAATGTGTCGACGCGGCCGAAGCTCGATTCCGTAGCGACATCTCCGCTGTCCTGACTCCGCAACAGATTTCGACCGATCGTCCGTTTCCGTTGATTCAGGGATTGGGCGTTAATTTGTGTGTTCGATTGCGGGCCAATCAGGAAACCGAATTGGGCGGTCAACCGCTGGACGAAGATGATACGCCATGGCAGTTTGCGCTGATTCCCGTTGGCCGCATCTTGGAGCGACTGGTGCCGATGCCGGTCGATGGCGGGTTTGCCTACGTGTTACTGGAAGACCTGGTATCGCATTTCGTCGCGGAATATTTTCCAGGCCGCGAAGTGATGGAGTGCATTTCCCTGCGGGTAACCCGCAATGCGGACATTGAGTTTCGTGAGGATGCCGCTTCCGATTTGTTGGGCGGAATGGAAGAAATATTGGAGAGTCGACGGCACTCCAGCGCCGTACGATTGGAATATAGCGCATCGGCCAGCGATGCGATGGTCGCATTCTTGTCCGAGTCGCTCGGGCTGACCAATCAAGATCTATTCGCGGTCGATGGGCCGCTCGATTTGACCTATTTGTTTTCGGTGCACGGACTCAAAGGATTTGACACGCTGAAAGATGACGCTTGGCCGGCCCATCCGAGCCCGAATATCGATCCAAGCGAGACGATGTTTTCGACGATGTCCACGGGCGATTTGTTGTTGGTCCATCCTTATGAGCGATACGATCCCATCGTTCGATTGATCGAAGAGGCGGCGGTCGATCCGGACGTGTTGGCGATCAAACAAGTGTTGTATCGCACCAGTCGTAACAGCCCGATCGTGGCCGCGCTGATGCGGGCTGCCGAACGCGGCAAGTATGTTTCCACGATTGTGGAATTGCGTGCACGATTTGATGAAGCGAGAAACATCGAATGGGCACGTGAAATGGAACAAGCCGGCGTGCAAGTGATCTATGGAATTCGCGGTTTGAAAACGCATGCCAAAGTTTGCATCATTGTGCGTCGCGAGACACAGGGGATTGTCAGGTACGTGCACTTTGGAACGGGCAACTACAACGAATCCACCGCGGGACTGTACGGTGATATTTCGCTGCTGACCTGCGACGACGTACTGGGTGCCGACGCAACGACCTTTTTTAATGCAGTGACGGGCGCCAGCCAGCCACAACAGATGCAGGAACTGGTGGCCGCGCCAATCTCGTTGCGCAAACGAATCATGGATTTGATCGAGGCGGAAACACAGCGTTGTTTGCAGGGCCAAAAAGGGGAAATTCTGGTCAAGTTGAATGCACTGGTTGATGTTGACGTGATCGATGCGCTCTATCGAGCCAGTCAAGCGGGCGTCAAGATCCATTTGAATATCCGCGGCGTTTGTTGTCTCAAACCGGGTGTGGAAGGCCTAAGTGATACGATTGAAGTTGTTTCGATCATCGACCGATTCTTGGAACATGCCAGGATCATTCTGTTTGATCACGGTGGGGCCGACGAACTGTTCATCAGTAGTGCTGACTGGATGCCGCGAAACTTGGATCGTCGCGTCGAACTGCTCATTCCCGTTAACGACCGGGCCTGTCGAAAAAAACTGATTAAGTCACTGCGGATCCATTTTGATGACAACCAGAATGCATGGCGAATGCTACCTAATGGAGCCTACGAGCGCATTTGCGAAGACGACGCACCGCCGTTGCGGTCGCAGCGTGCACTGTACGATTGGCTGGCCGACGATCTAAAAAACATCGAACAGAGCCGCCGCACGACGTTCGAAACACACGAAGCACGAAAGAGCGACGGTTGATGGTGACGAATGGATGACCGAGCTCGTGGTTGCGCAGGGCAAACGGCAAGTTCACACGGTCACTCAATAAGTTCACACGTTGACTTCGACACTCAAGTTCGTGTTGTCTTGATACCGCTGTCGGATCGGGTCGATGTACTGTGCGATGAACGCGTCGACTTGCTCAGGAGCTCGTCCGACGAAGTCCAACGGATTCATCGCGGCATCCAAATCGACGCCCTCGAACGCTTTGTCGTTTCGGAGTCGTTCGATCAAATCGTTCTCTTGGCCTTCGGCTTTCACCCGTTTAGCGGCCGCCTGGCTGTGAACGCGGATGACTTCGTGCAACTCTTGGCGATCACCACCGGCGGCCACTGCTTTCATCAAAATGTTTTCGGTGGCCATGAATGGTAATTCCGCATTCAGATTTCGAGCGATCGTCTTGGGATAAACCACCATTCCATCAGCGACGTTTTGCATCAGTACCAAAGAAGCATCGATTGCCAAAAATGCTTGGGGAATCACGAGTCGTCGGTTGGCGCTGTCATCCAAGGTTCGCTCCATCCATTGAGTCGACGCGGTCATGGCCGGGCTACTCTGCAGGCTGATGACGAATCGCGACAGCGCGCAAATTCGTTCGCTGCGCATCGGATTGCGTTTGTAGGCCATCGCCGAACTGCCGATCTGTTTTTCCTCGAACGGTTCTTCGATCTCTTTTCGGCCCGCCAATAGCCGCAAATCGGTTGCCGTTTTGTGCAGACTTTGTGCAATTCCCGACAGCGCGTCGGCCAATTGGCTGTCGACTTTGCGTGGATAGGTCTGGCCGGTCACCGCATAGGTCTGATCGAAACCGATTTTTTTTGCTACCAAAGCTTCCAATTGGGTGACCTTGTTGTGATCGCCGTTGAAAAGCTGCAAAAAGCTAGCTTGGGTTCCGGTGGTTCCTTTGGTGCTTCTGGCACGCAGTTGGTCGATTCGATGCTCGATTTCGTGTAGATCGAGCACCAGATCGTAGATCCATAAACAGCATCGTTTTCCCACGGTGCTGGGTTGGGCTGGTTGAAAATGGGTAAACCCGAGGCAGGGCAGGGCACGGTGTTGGGCCGCAAATTTGGCCAGACAGTCGATTGTGGCGGCCAAACGCCGTGCGACGAGCCGCAATGCGTCGCGAATCAGCACCAAATCGGCGTTGTCGGTAATAAAACAGCTTGTCGCACCGAGGTGAATGATCGGTTTGGCGTCGGGACATTGGTCTGCGTAGGCTTCGACATGTGCCATGACGTCATGGCGTCGAATTCGTTCGTATTTTGCGGCAACCTCTAGATTTAGCCGGTTTTGATACTCTCTCAGCTGGTTCAGCTGTGCCTCGGAGATCGGCAGACCAAGTTCCTGTTCACTTTCGGCCAGGGCGACCCAGAGGCTCCGCCAGGTCTGAAAACGGCGTTCCGGGCCCCACAGACGGGCCATTTCGCGGGAGGCATATCGCTCGATGAGCGGATTTTGGTAAGCAGTTAGTTCTGAGTCAGACATAAATGAATGGGCAAGGCGGCGTTTCGGGCTGAAAACGAGTTCGATAACATACTGGTTGACGGTGTAGCCGCAATTCGTGGCCTATGTCGCCAACCTTCCCTGTCTTCGGATTTTGCATGAGCTTACTTCCTGGTTTCCGGTCCCAGACCCATCCAATGGTTGTGTCTGGATTTTATTCCCTTCTTGCGTTTTGCGCGGCTCAGGCCCTATGGGTGCCGTCGACAAATGCTCAAGAAAACGCAGACGCTCCCAAGCAGGCCGCCGCCGGCGAAACGTTCATGACGGCGGCCGATCTGTTGCCACAGTCGACGGCAGGGTTTGTCAGAATTCCCGACTTGCCGGACTTCCGTGATGCATGGCGCAAGATGCACATCGGTAGATTGATCGACGATCCATCGATGAAAGATTTCATCGACGCACAAAAGGCTCGAGCCGAAAACTATTTCGATTCGATCGACAACAAAATCAGCTTGCGCCCCAAAGACTTGTTCGACATCGCATCGGGCGAAGTCGCAATAGCGTGGCTTCCTTTTGCAAACGATAAGCGTCGACCCTATTCCATTTGCGTGATCGCTGATATCCGCGATATGAAAAAGCAAACCGATGCGGTTGCCGGTCAGATAGACAAAGATTTTAAAGGCGGTGGTGCAACGCGGACCGACATCAAGTATCGCGGTGAAACGATTCGCGTTTACACCACCAAGCCAAAGCCGGGTCAGTTGAAGATCGATCAGGTGGCGCTGACGTATAACGATCACCGCATGATTGTCTCGGACCGAGAAAGCGTGATTCAAGATTTGTTGGATGCGATCGCGGGCAGTCCCAAGGGCGAGCCGCTGAGTCGTTTCGGCGATTTCAAGAAAGTGCTTTCGCAATCAGCCGCTGCCATCCAAAAATCGGTCAAGGACGGCGGCACGGTCGGAGTCGAGTGGTTCGCACGACCGTTCCAGATGGGCGCCATCTTGAAAGAGCTGTTCGAGGTCGATCGCGGCAACCAGGTCAATGTGTTGAAGTTGTTGAAAGGCCAGGGATTTGACGCCGTGACGGCAATCGGAGGAATGGCCGCAATGGCCGGCAACCGGTTCGATCTTTTGCATCACGGCAAGATCTTGGCGAATCGACCCTTTCAAAAGGGGGCGCAGATGTTGCAGTTATTCAATCGTCCCGTTGGACCGGTTCCTGATTGGGTTAACCAAGATACCGGAGCGTTCAACCGCATCAATCTGCGTATCGAAAAAGCATTTTGGGCATCCGAAGGTTTGATCAATGAAGCGCTTGGCGACGAAATCTTTCGGGACATGATCACTGGGATTCGCGACGACGAAGAGGGCCCGCAAATCGATCTGGAAAAGAACTTTCTGCCACATTTGGACGACCAGATCATCCTGATCGGTGATAACACGATGCCGGCACAAGTCGACTCCGAGCGCATGTTGGTGGCACTTCGATTGAGCGACGCTGCCGCGGTCAAAAAAGTCATTCGCAAGGCGATGGAAGTGGAACCCGACGCGACTGAAATGGACGCACTGCCAGGCGTTGAGATTTGGCGTGTGCAACGCGGTGAGTCCGACGACGACCTGGAGGCCGAGTTGGCCGAACTAGGGTTCGATGAAGAGGTCGAAGGGGGCGGTCAAAAGCCACTTCTGGATCATTGGGCGATTGCGGTGGTGGATCAAGGTCCGGGGTCGCCGTTTCCGTATTTGATGTTTTCCAGTCATCCCGAATTGCTGATCGATGCCGCCAAACGCATCCAAAATGGTGGCAAAGATGGTTTTGGTTCGATCGACGGCGTTAAGAAGGTGTCGCAGGCCTCGAAAGATCTGGGTGCCGGTAATGTCGCCCTGGATCGCTTGGTGCGAATGAAGATGGCAATGCGTGTGAAGTACGAATTACTGCGGCAGGGCAAACTGAAAGAGAGTGATTCGGTGTTGTCGACATTGATCCGCCGCGTCGCAGAAAAAGAGGAGGGTGGCCAGCCCGATCCACTGAATGCGAAAAAATTGCCGCCGCTCAATCAGATCGAAAAATATCTTCCTGATGGCGGGGCCTTTGTCGAAACGACCGAAGATGGCTGGTCGATGACAGGGTTCTTTTTGAAGTAGCGTCCTGTAATGCTGTCGCTCGACCACTTGCGGACGCGAGAATTGCGTATCGGTCGTTCACGCGAGCGCCTTTCTGACCGCTTCGATAACGACTGGTAACACACGCCCGCGGACTTCATCCAGTGTGCCTTCTTGAAACGCACCTGCGGCAGCCTTGTGGCCGCCGCCGTTGAATTGCCGTGCTATTTCGTTGCAGTCCATTGCGCAGCGACTGCGAAAGCTGAGTTTAAATCCGCCTCGAACTTGACCGACAAAGATCACGGCCGCATGCGTCCCCTCGATCGCCAAAGTCATGTTGATCGCGTCTTCGGTGTCGCTCGGCAGGGCCCCCATTTTGTCGAAGTCTTCTTTTTCGACATGCGTATGCATCAGCGCGCCGTCGAGTTCGCTTTGGGTTCGCGACAGGATCAAGCCACGCAAGCGGACACGTCCTAGTGTGTCACGCTCGTAAAGATCGCCATAAATTTCACTCGGGACCGCACCGGCATCGATCAACCGCGCGATCACGCGATAGGTTTCGGCGGTGACGCTGCCAAATCGGAACCAACCAGTATCCGTTGCGATCGCTGCAAACAGGGGATTGGCCATCGTTCTCGTCAGGGGAACCTTTAGCGCGTCAGCCGCTTGCACCACCAGATGACCTGTCGCTTCGGCTTGGTAATCCTTGTAGAGCCGCGCATTCAAATCGTCTTCGCCGACATGGTGATCGACAATCATTTTGTCGCAGCTCGCTGTGCGTATTACATCACCCATGTCACCCAACTGCGCCCAGGCACTCGTGTCGAGAATCATGATGCAATCACATTGAATGTCTTCGGCCTGCACGTCGTCGCCAAGGACATCGATGTTCGCGGCCGGATCGAGGAATTGCAGCGATGGTGGCGTGCGATGCGCATTGATGATGCGGACATCCTTGCCGACGGCTCGCAACACTTCGGCCATTCCAAGTTCGCTGCCCAAAGCATCACAATCGGGACGGATGTGGCTGACAAGTACAAACGATTGATAGTGACTGATTTGGTCGACAAAGGCTTTCCAGTTTACGCCCATGAAGTCATCTTTCGGTGAATTTTAGGTGCCGGCATTGTCGTCAGCCGAATGATTTGTTGTTAGGTGGTTGCGAATCGTGTTGACGTCCCGAGCGAGCTGCTCGGAGAGTTGCTCCGCTGAATCGAAGCGGGCAATGTCGCGCACCGCGGTAACGAAGTCAACTATCAGCGGCGCATCGTACAAATCGGCGGAGTAATCCAGCAGATGAACTTCGACTTTGGTCGCGGCGTCGTCGCTGAACGTGGGATTGGGGCCAATATGAATTGCCGCAAGATACGTTTGGGCTCCCAGTGGGACGAATCCGCCGTAAACACCCGGTCCGGGAACGACGACATCGATGTCGGTCAGATTGGCGGTAGGAAATCCGATCTGACGTCCACGCTGTTCGCCGCGTGTGACGGTCCCACGAACTCGATGCGGCACGCCCAACAACTCGTTCGCCTGTTCGATCATTCCGTCCGCCAATAGATTACGTATCCGCGTGCTGCTGATCCACTCGCCGTCGACCAGCATGGGCTCGGCAATGGTCAGTTGAATCTCATGCTGGCGACACAGTTGTTCGAGCGTTTGGATGTTACCGCCACGACCGCGACCAAAGAAAAAATTAGGGCCTTCGACGATCGCCTTGGCTCGCAAGCGGTCCACAATCAAATTCTGAAAAAATTGCTCGGCTGTCAGGTTCAATAACTCGCGACTCGTTTCGCACACCAACAGATAGTCGATGCCAAGACGGTCGAGCAACTCTGCTCGTCGCTCGATCCAGGTCAGCTGCGGGGGGATGCGATCGGGTCTCAATATCGCCGCGGGATGGGGGTCAAAGATGACGGCAATTGTGGGAGCACCATCCGCTTTGGCCAACTGCGTGACTTGATTCAGCAACACAGCGTGCCCTTTATGGACACCATCAAAATTACCGATGCTGATCACGCCGCCTTGCATCAACGGATCGAAACCGCGGCCGGCACTGGCGTCGTGTAATTGACTGAGCCGAACGATTTGGGTCACGAGCGTATTGGAAAACGGGGCAGGGGAGGGCGGTTACGATTTGTAGCTGTGATTATGAACCAGAACACGCGGCCTTCGAAGGTGACTGGAACTGGAGGCAGGGGCCAGCAACTGGAGGCGAACACACGGAGTTGGTAGCGACTAAGAAGCCGCAAGGATGCCCTGGGGCAGGGCGTCCAAGATCTCCTGAGCCGTCATCGAGGCTTGGCCGGTCCGTTCCGCTGCGGCATCTCCGGCGTACCCGTGGATCCAGACACCCAAGCGTGCGGCGTCGGCCGCGGGCAGCCCTTGACCCAGCAGCGATGTGATCACGCCGGTCAGAACATCACCGCTGCCGGCGGTGGCCATGCCTGGATTTCCGGTCGTATTGGTCCATTTGTCCTGGCCGTCGACGACAACGGTGGGACCGCCTTTGAGCACGATGATCGCACCGCTGCGGTCGGAGAGCTTGGACGCTGCGTCGATCTGACCAGGGCGGTCGGACGCAGAGACGTTTGCAAGTCGATGAAATTCGCCAGGATGTGGCGTCAGTATCAACGGGCCAAGGTCAAACGATGGATCGTCGTCATTGGTCCAGTTCATGATCGCAAGCGTGTTGATGGCATCGGCATCCAAAACTCGCGGCGTGGTGGTTGCCTGCAGCAATCGTTCGACGATCGCCATGGACCCAGGTTCGGTCGTCATACCGGGACCGCATCCGATCGCCGATGATTTTTCGATGTGTTGACCGAGTTGACTTGCGGCTGAAATATCGAAGCGGCCCTGAGGATCATCCGGTCCAGGTATCGTCATGATGGCAGGATGAAACCCAGCGACGGTTTCCAAGCATCGGTCGGGAACATAGGCAGATACCAGACCCGACCCGCAACGCAGCGCTGCTATCGATGAAAGCGCAACCGAGCCACTCATTCCGCGCGAGCCACCCACCAATAAGACACGTCCAAAGTCACCTTTATGAGCATCCGATAGTCGCGACGGGAGGCGTAGGGGAGGCGAGGCGGTCATTGGCTCTTCTGTTTGCGTTGGATGGAATCTCGCTCGGCGATCAGTTGGCTAACGACCAGTCCGGCCAAATAACCACCTTTGAAACCGGCGTCGATGTTCACGACCGCCACAGCAGCGGCGCAGCTACTGAGCATTCCCAGCAGCGGCGTCAGCCCACCCAAGGTAGCGCCGTAGCCAACACTTGTCGGAACTGCAAAAACGGGTGACGAGAGATGTCCGGCGACCACCGACGGCAGTGCGCCTTCCATTCCCGCGATCACGACGACTGCCGAGGCGAGTTGTAATCGTTCCACGGCGGCCAGCAAGCGCTGCGGACCGGCCACGCCGATGTCATCGAACCTCTGAAAGGGAATCCCCATCCAGGTTAACGTCTCCATCGCTTCTTCGCTGACCGGTGCGTCGGTGCTGCCCGCCGTAACGACCGCCACGTGGGGTGTCTGTTTCGCCAAGGATTCCGATAATGGTTCGATTGGCAGGACATTGGCAGCTGCAATGCGGAGCGTCCGGGCGACAGCGTTGTATTGGCCGCTTGGAAAACGGGCGAGAACCTGCTGGGCGATGTCTGCTTCGATTCGCGTGACCAGGACCGGTTGGTTTGCGTCGATTTGCGTGCGGCCAATTCGGCAGATCAGATCGGCAGATTTTCCCTGGCCATAGATCACTTCACCGAACCCACAGCGGATTTGTCGACCAAGATCGACGGTCGCACCATCAATGGGTTGCTGGGCGGTAGATGCCTGCGTTGAAGATGCCTGCGTTGGCAATTCCTGGCGGTCGTTGGTCGCAGTTGGCGACGGCCCGGATTGGTCGCTGGGCGGCGGATCGACGGCACCGAGGTGGTGTAAGATTTGGTCGATACTCGCTTCTCCACGCGCCAGCCGGGTCAACAATTCTCGCAGTTCATTTGGGACGGACAAAACGGGATCTTCAGGGGCAGGGGAGGGCATTGGCGTGAAAGTCAGCGAGAATAGGTCGCCAGGGGCGGTTGCAGTCAAAAAAAATGGAATTCAAATACTAGGCGGCGGTCCGTGATTGGGCAGACCGCTGATTCTTCCATATCCAATCATGCACCAACCGCGGACACTATCGTAATGAAAAGTTGTGTACTGGCTTACTCCGGCGGCCTCGATACTTCGGTGATTCTTGGCTGGCTCCAGGACCAAGGGTATGAAGTTCACGCCGTTTACGTCGATCTTGGCCAGCCAGGCGAAGATCGCGAGGCGACGATGCAAAAAGCCCGGGATTGTGGTGCTGTTTCTGCTCGCGTCGTCGACGTACGTGAAGAACTATGCCGGGATTTTGCCTTTCCCGTCCTCGCGTGGCAGGCAAAATACGAACAAATCTATCTGCTGGGGACTTCGATCGCTCGTCCTCTGATCAGCAAGGTCTGCTTGGAAGTGGCTCGCGAAGTTGGCGCAACCGCCTACGCCCACGGTGCAACCGGTAAAGGAAATGACCAGTGCCGATTCCAATTGGCCGCTGAAGCGCTCGACCCGAAAGTCGAGATGATCGCCCCTTGGCGAATCAAAGAGTTCCGCGACGCTTTTCCAGGACGCACGGAATTGATCGCCTACTGCGAAAACAAAAATATTCCCGTCAAAGCATCGACCGCCAAACCGTACAGCAGCGATGAGAATGTCCTGCATATCAGTTACGAAGCGGGTGATTTGGAGGAGTTGGATGTCAACGGTGTCGAATTGGTCGATTTTGGGATGGGAGTGAGCCCGGAAGAGGCACCTGATGAATCCGAAACGGTTTCTGTCGGATTCCAATCGGGCGTGCCTGTGACGTTGAACGGTAAAAAAGTCGGCGCGCTGGAAATGGTCGAACAACTTAATGACATCGCCGGACGTAACGGTATCGGTCGCATTGACATGGTCGAAAACCGATTCGTCGGCATGAAGAGTCGCGGCGTTTACGAATCGCCTGGAATGACCGTCCTGTACGACGCGTTGATGTATGTCGAGCAGCTGACGATGGATCGTGATTTATGTCACTTGCGTGATCGAATGGCTCCCGAAGTTGCCGAGATGGTGTACTACGGTTTTTGGTACACGCCAAAAATGGATGCCTTGATGGCGTTTATCCAGGAAGCTCAAAAACCGGTCACTGGCGAAGTCACATTGAAGTTGTACAAGGGCAACATCTCGGTGCAGTCACGTAGCAGCCCCAATAGTTTGTACGATGCGGAAATCGCCACTATGGAAGGCGGCGGATCGTACAACCAAGACGATGCAGAAGGGTTCTTGCGGATTCAAGGACTGCCCAGTCGCGTGCAAGGGACGGTGTCACCGCGAAAGTTCTGAGCGGGGAAACCTATCATGGCGTACCGGTCGCGGTTGCGAGCCGGTGATGGGTTTCGAACGAGCGGAGATCGCAGCGGCAATTTGCATCAATCCAACTTGGATCAATCCAGCGTGTCATCGGGCAACGGTTCACCACCGCTGGGCGTGACCAGTGCATTGACGACGTTGACCGCGGTCGTATCGGGTAAAAAATGCCCACGACCGTCCACGGTCGCAATGGCGACGCCGTCGGTCAACAGTTTGCCAGGATCTTGTTTGCTTGGACCATTGATCGCACCAGTCATTTTTGCAAAGTCCAAGTCGACAGGTTCGGTCCACAGGCCGGACATCACCGGCGGATCGCCCTCGGTGACCAACAGGGTTTGACTGACCGAGTCAACAATGTCCTCGGGACTGAGCGGCCCAGTGGGCGGAAACAACGTGTTGTTACCAGTCACCAAATAGTAGTCCGATTCGGGGCTTTGAAATCCGCCTTGCGAATCGGGATGACGAAATACACTGGGCATGTCATAGGCGGCTCTCATGTTTTGAGAGTCACTCCAATCTTTGTCTAAATTGAACTGATCGTACAGTTCGTCTTCGTCCAAATACGGAAGGATCAACACGCGCCAGGATAGCAGCGGACGGTTGGTACCCGTTTCCAAAATGGCCGGTGGTGGATAGCTGCCGTACTTACTGGCGTACGCGTTTAACGCATCGGCGATCTTTTCTAAATTACGCATCGACGAATTGCGCACGCGGTTGGACGTCAGCCGTTGAACGGTTTTTCCACCAAATTGAAAGACAGCGAAAACCAGGCAACCCAATAAAACCAACACGACACTGGCAGCCACGATCCACGAGAACGGCTTGGTGGCCTTGTCTGACGTCAATTGCGACAGTCGCTTGGGCGCGAACGTTGGTATCTGAATCGGTTTGCCGCAGGTGACACATTCTCCCGATCGACCGCTGTAACGATCTTCTACTTCGGTCTTCGTGTGGCAGTGCGGGCAAGTGAACAGAAAAGGCATTTCAAGCTACTGCTGGAGGTTCGAATCGGCGGCGTACCCGCCGAGCGACGGAGGTGCTATTTTAAGCATCTGGGCAATCATTTGTCTCACCGTCGCCACCAAGCTCTGACAGGAATCCACTTTGCGAGTTGTTCTTCAACGCGTCTTGCACGCAAGTGTGACAGTCGACGATGAAATCGTAGGTGAAATAGGACCTGGATTGCTGGTGCTCCTTGGCGTCGGTCATGACGATACCGAGGCAGAAGCGGCGTGGCTGGCCAGTAAGACCGCGGAGTTGCGGATATTTGAAGACGACGCGGGGAAAATGAACCGGTCTTTGCTGGACACCGGTGGTGCCGCATTGGTGGTCAGTCAATTCACATTGCTGGGTGATTGTCGCAAAGGACGTCGGCCCGCTTTTACTGCAGCCGCAGAACCGACGATGGCCAACCAACTCTATCTACGTTTTGCCGAGTTGCTCGCTGACAGCGGTGTCGCAGTGCAGCGCGGAGTTTTTGCAGCCGATATGAAAGTCTCGCTAGTCAACGACGGTCCCGTCACGATGGTCATTGATCGACTACCGCAACTCTGACCGACGCGAACCGTCGTCGTGCAGACCGGGCGATCTAATGAAGCGGCGAAAATCGTTCCCATGAATGGGAATCCGGCGGTGGCTGAGCGATATGCGGGTCATCAAATCGTGCGCGTTCTCGAATTCGTCCAGCAAGATCGTGGTCGCCCCAAGCCAAGTAGGCCAATACAGCGACCTGTGCGTAGACCATCAGGTTGGCGAATTGATTGTTGCCAAAAAGTTTCAGCGCGCTGCCAAAGGATTTCTTTGCGCGAAAACGTAGGAACCCAAATTCGATCGCCCAAATTTCGTCCAGTACCAAGTGAACGAGAAATCCAATCACGACGGCGCTGGTTTTGAAAAGCCGAACCGATTCTTCGGGACAAGGCATCACCAGATACGCGGCAAGTCCCGCGGTGGCTGCCGCGGGCAGACTGTGCCACATGCCGCGGTGAACCGTGAAGCGTCGAAAAAATTCGACAACGACGAAACGAATTCCAATGTAAATCAACATCGTCGCCAAGACCATCGACTCGTGTGACAACTGCATCTCGCGAAAACGATCGAGCATCAAGATCGGAATGACCGCGGAAGCGAACATGCTGGTTTCGCGAAGCGGAATTCCTGAATCGCTGTCCAAGTCAGGCAACATGCCGCTGACCGAACATAATCCCGCTGCGAGGATGCCTGTTTCCAAAGACATCGATTGCTGGGTCACGCCCCAGTATCCGTAGGCGATTCCAACAATCGTGCTGCCGGTAATGTGGGTTTTGAAATCAGCCACGAGGCAAGGGGGGAGGGTAGGGCGATCGACTCGAACGGGTTTTGGCAAACACGGCAGCGACACTGCGGTAGAGCATCCATAATGGAATCGGGCGTTTCAAGCCAAGCCGAATCGCTCTTTGGTCCGTTCGGTTAGACCGCTATACTCCACCACATTCGCCCGGCGATCCAATTCCTTGCTAGCATCCAATTTTGCTTGCCGGGACGCTCTGAGGAGCTAGGGTTGCTAGCATTTCATTTGATCCACATTGCACGGACGCATTTCAGTGGAAATCTACGACATCATCATGTTGGTCATTATTGTCGGGGCCGCGTTTTACGGCGCGATCAAAGGCTTCGCATGGCAGCTGGCCTCCATCGCATCGATCCTGGTCAGTTACATCGTTGCGTTCCGATTTCGTGAGCCGTTCAGCCAGGCCATACAGGCCGAACCTCCTTGGAACCGGTTTCTAGCGATGCTGATTTTGTTCATCGGCACATCCCTGGTGATCTGGGTCGCTTTCCGGATGATCAGCCGCTCAATCGACCGAATGAAATTGCGAGAATTTGACCGCCAAGTGGGCTTCTTATTTGGCGGGGTCAAAGGATTTTTGTACTGCACATTGATCACACTTTTTGCAGTCACGCTGATGGGCGATACGGTCCGTTCTCGGATCGTTGCTAGCAAAAGTGGCCACTTTATTGCCGAAGTTTTGGACCGGAGCGATTCGGTCATTCCCGAGGAGATCCACGTCGTGATCCGGCCCTATTTGGACCGCTTCGACGAAAGGTTCGTTGAGTCCCAAGACTCGACCGATTCGTACTCGATTCCGGGCGCCGACTCGGGCCGTGAAACGGGCTCATCAGGCTTCCTGCCATGGGCGGCTGAGCAAGCCAAAACCGCGATTTCGCAGAGCGGTGAAGTACCCGATCGATTGCCCGATTCCTTCTGGAATCAGAATGCTAGCGAAGGCCAAAATCAGGGCGTGTCACAGCCCTGGACACCGCCTGGAGATCGCTATCAAAAGGCTGAAAATTCATCGCCGCCGTCGTCCTTTCCATCGTGGCAACGGTGACCCCGCGCGGGCAATCCGAGCACCCGTGTGCGTGGTTGCTGGTAGGAATTGTGATCGTGTTCGTCAGCAGCAGAGCACAAGAGTCTGAGATCCAAGAAACGCCTTAAACACGGGGTTTTTCGTACCTCTAATACAACATAAGAGGCATTATCGGACGTTGGGAAAGGGGCTAAAACGCTCTGCTTTTCCGCTGATTCCACTCCGGCGATTCATCCCGGTGATCGCTGAACGACGCCAGATTGGATGCCTCCATCACACCGTTCGCCGGTCCGCGGTCCGAGACTTTGGCCATCCAGTGAACGAACGATTTGCGACCAGCGATTTTGGTTGTCGACAACGGATCAAAAATCATTGGTTGTCGACAACACGCCCCGTCGATCGGGCGAAGAAAAATGGATGAAAACCGGGTCGCGTGAAACAAAATTCCGATCGAGATTTTGGATTGAAAACTGGTCTGCTCAAATCGAAAAAATTTGCGGCCGAGAAATCGAAATTTTGAGTCCAATTTTGAGTTTGAAAATTCGATTTTGAAAGCGATTTCGGCGAGAATTCGCGGATGGAGAAGAGTTCGGATCTATCGGTTGTGCGGGCTTTTGGCCGCTGGTTCCCAGATCGACCGTTGGCGAGGCAGTCGCGGCAACCGGTCTTTGTCAACGCGGTCCGAACTGGATCATGACGTTGTCGCGGGTGACAATTGACACCGCCAAGCAGACCATCCAAATCGTCAGCAAACAGGTGCCTGGAATCGGTGCTATTCATGGTGGCCGCTTACATCGCGGCGACCGAACCTGGCAGGTGTTCTTTGGGGTCGTAATGGCACTGATGGTCCGAACGATCCGAAAAATGGGAAAAGCAACGAATTGATCAAGCAGTACGCTATCGGCGACGTTCACGGGTGTTTAAATGCACTGCAAACACTCATGGAGCTGGTCGGTCCGTCATCGGACGACCTGCTGGTGATGCTGGGTGATTACGTCGATCGTGGGCCAGATTCGCGCGGCGTCTTGCAGTGGCTGATCGATCGGTCATCACGAGCCAATATGGTTTGCTTACGAGGCAACCATGAAATCATGATGCTGGATGCTCGACGCGATCTTCACTACCGCCGACGCTGGTGCCAAGCTGGCGGTGGTGAGACCTGGGACTCGTACGAGGATGCGACCGACGATTTCGAAAGTTTTGCTGCGATCCCCGATCAACATTGGCAATTTCTAGAGAACTTGCTGCCCTATTACGAAACCGAGACGCACGTTTTTATTCATGCCGCTGCCTACGGCGACGTCCCGATGGAGGAGCAGCCGGAGTACATGTTGTTCTGGGAACGGTTCGGGATGATTACGCCACGCGAGGACGGAAAAACTTTTGTTTGTGGTCACACCCGCCAACACAGCGGATTGCCAAAACAAGTGGAACACGCGATCTGCATTGACACGAGCGCCTGCCGCGGTGGATGGCTGACTTGTTTGGACGTGCAAGCGGGCAAGTACTATCAAGCCAACGAAGATCAAGAGACCAGAAGCGGATGGATGGACGAGTTGGAATCCGATCTTTGAATGAACAGCCACTCCCCTGCCCCACCCTGATCGCGACATTCATGACGGCAAAGCGTTCGCCCAATGGCACTTAATCTACATTGCTGATTCACCCTCCCGCGCGGCGGGAGGGTCATACGCCGTAGCGGCC
>JABDKS010000098.1 GCA_013002105.1 Pirellulaceae bacterium
GATCGTGGGCGGTGACCAACAAGCCGCTGTCACTTGAGAACACGATCGGCCTTGCCACCGATCCCTTTCCGCAGGCGAGGCGATAGACGGTCGCATTGGTGGCCGGATCAATCACAGTGACGGCGACGGGAGCCGTTGATCGCACGCTGCCTTTCGCAAACCAATGTTCGGCGTGGCTTCCAACGGCCACGCGGCGTCCATCGGGTGAGCGCAGTCCCGCAAACGACACAATCAACCCTTCGGTCGTCACCGATGGGACGGGAAACTGTCCGAGCCCGATCGCTCGTACCATGCCAGTGCGGGCATCTCGAATGACGTGTTGCTTTCTATCTGCACGCTCGCGCATGGTGATAGGTTGCGAAGCGAGGCTGATTTTTCCGTCGTCATCGTGAGACAGTGTCCAACCGACATATTTTGAGAGGTTGGCGATGAAGTCACGACGTGGGCTTGACGATGGGATCGATGTGCAAACAAACGGCGGACGCGATGGCGCACGAGCAAACACGTGAGCAACCGTTGGATCGTTTCCAAATTCGATGGGCAACCGTTGCCGTGGACGATCGATTCGATCCCCGGGGCGATAGATGCAAATGGCTGTCGCTGCGGTGCTATGGTGATTTGACAGAAATGCGTAATCGGCACCCACTTGTTGGATGAATTGCAATCCTTTTTCGTACGTGTTGACTTTGCCGCGATCGAGTGATTCGCGTGAAAAGAACGGTGTCGGGCTTGGCTCCGTCTGCAAGATCAAATCAGAAACGTTCCAGCGATTCCAACGCACCGCGTCCAATTGTGCGTCATTCGGACCGATCCCTGTTCCCCTTGCATCGGTCATGACGGTTTGGCCATCATCCACGACATGCAATTGTCGAAGGGGCCAACCGGCGCGCGGACCCCGCCGCCCATTGATTAGCGTCTTGAGTCGCTCGCCCGACTGAGAATCAAACAGGCTGATCGATTCGTTGATCGCGAGCACCAAGTACTGGTCCTTGTCGATAAATACGCCGTCTAGAACGACGATGCCGCCGTGATAGCCACCAGTGTCCTCCTTTCGCGGAATGTCCAATCGCTGCGACGATTGCGACATCGCGGGAGCGGCGATGCAGAGTGTGGTCACAAGGGTTATGCAAAGCCGACAGTGATAAAAATACATGCGCCATTCCGCGTGATAAAAGGTCAACAACCGTGATGAACCGATCGTCACACAGTCAAAGTGCGAATCACTGGATCGACGGCACGCCAATTCGATCGCAATTCACGAAAAATTTTTCAAAATCGTTTCCCGACGCGTCCTGGATCTATTTTAGGCCCAGCATCCGATCCAACGAGTCGGCGGTTTGATGGACGAGTGCTTCGGGAAAATGCTGGTAAGGATGGAAGTACTCAAAGGTCAAATATTCTTCGTATCCGATTTTATCGAACGCATCCAAGACCGCCGGCCAATTGGTGGTGCCATCGAGCAACGGTCGGAATGCTTCGAGCGAATGATCGGTCCCTTTTTTGGTGAATTCCTTTAAATGCACGTTCTTGATTCGTTTGCCAAGAATAGGAATCCAATGTTCCGGGAATTGGTATTCCATAATGTTGCCCGTGTCGAAATGAACCTGCACATGGGGACTGTTGAAGCTGTCAACAAAATCGACCATCTCCATCGGCGACAGTAGAAACCCGTTGAAAAAGATATTTTCGATATTCAAGTACACGTTCAGTTTCTCGGCCGTCGGCAACAGTTTGGCGATTGCTTCTCGGGCGCGGCGATCACAAACGTCATTGGGTGTTGGGTCGTGATCGTCTCGCCAAGGCATGTGGACGGCGCCGGGTACGACCAACAGGTTTTCCGTGCCCAAGTCATGTGCGGCTTGGGTCATCTTGCCCGCCAACTCCATCCCCCGCGCTCGTTCAGCCGGATCCTTGCTGGTCAACGGATAGGGCCAAAACAGAAAAGAACAGACACCGCTGATCGCGATGCCGATTTCGTCGGCCATGCGTCGGATGTCGTGAAATTCTTTGGTGCCCGATTTGGGCGACAGGTCGCTTTCCAAGTCGTAGTTCAGTTCGATGCCGTCGAAACCGGCATCCTTTGCCAATTGCAAACACTGTTTCAGCGACATCTTGTCGGGATAGGGAAAGGCCCACAAGTTGATCGACTTTTTCATGTTGTATTTGCGTGCCGGTTTGGATTCCGCCGGCACCGCGGCTTGCGGCGATCGACCGGCAGCCATTGCGGCACCGCCAAAGGCGGCATAAGTCAACCATTCACGTCGTCCGACGGACGGTTTCGGTTCATCTGGCATAGGAAATCTCGTTGGTGGTTGATTGTTCGCTGTTACCGTTGCGGTTTCCATTTCTCTAAGAACGCGAGAAATGCGTCCTGGTCATACCCATTGCCTGATTCCAGTTCGCCGGTGCCTTGCGAGTCCAAGAAGGTTCCGTCGTGTTCAAGGACGAAAAAATGGGGATACGCGGGGACTTCAGGATACTCGCTCAGGAACTCGGCATTCTCGTTGTCGCTGCCTGTGTTGACTTTCATGATCAGAAAGCCGTCGTTCAGCGTGGAAGTGACTTTGGGTTGGGTCTGAACGAACTCGTCCAGAATTTTGCACCACGATCACCAATCGCCGCCGACTTCTAGAATGATCCGTTTACGATCAGCGGATGCCTGCTGGATCGTGGCTGACAAATCAGCACTCGCATCACGTTCCGGATCGTAGTGAGCGACCGTGAAAAATTTCGCGGGGATCCTGGGTGCAGCCGTGCTGGCAGTGGATGAGCCTCTTGAGCAGCCGGGCATCACTACAAAAAGCGACCCGGACAAAAGCAAAGCAAACAAACACAGCACACGCATCGCAGTTCCTTCGAAAGGGGAAAGACCTGATTCTACCCGATCCTGTGGAAGCAACGTGCACCCAGATCTCTGTTGATGGATCCGACAACGGTCATCTACGGCAGCGTTATGTTGCCAAAGAGGAACGATTTGATGCGAGCGTGGGAATGTGTTCGCAGACGATCGATCGGAATCGATCGTGAACGACCGGACATTACCACAGCTGCCAGGTCGAATCATTGGCATTGCTTTCTAAGCAGCGGGTCATGAACCGAACACCGTCATACCCCTGATAGACGCTCGGATAAATCGTCGCGGTTCGATCGATCGATTCGCCACTTTTGATGCGTCTCATATCGGCAAATGCATCTCGGTACACATTGGCGAACGCTTCAAAGAACGCCTCGGGATGTCCACCGGGCAAGCGGCAGGCAGCTGCGGCGTTGGGTGTCGAGTAATCGGCGTTGGGATTGCGCTCATAGATTCTGGTCGGCTCACCGAGTGATCGGACGAACAGCTGATTGGGTTCTTCTTGCCGCCAAGTGAGCGAAGCTTTTGTGCCATCAATTTCGATCGATAAATCGTTCAAGCGACCGTGGCTAACTTGGCTCCAGGTGATCAATCCGGTTGCGCCGTCTCCCGTCGTATCTTTACCGAATCCGATCATGGCGTGTCCGTAATCATCCAATTCGTGATGATCCGAATAGGATTGCATATTGCACAGCAGCGACTGGGGCGTCATTCCGGTAACGAACTGTGCCAGGTGAAAGGCATGGGTGCCGACATCGCCGAGTGAACCGGCTAACCCGTTCTTGGTGGGATCCGATTTCCAAGCACCGCGCGCCGGCGTGTCGGTTGCATTCATGCCGTGCATCCAGCCTTGCACATAAGTCGCGCGAACCGCGATCAAATCGCCCAATCCACCCGACGCGATCATGTCCCGCGCCTGTCGCATCATCGGGTAGCCGGAATAATTGTGCGTGAGTGCAAAGACACGCTCACTTTTTTCGGCAGCGGTGACCATTCGTTGGGCATCGTCCAAATTGGTGGTCATCGGTTTATCGCAGACCACATGAAAACCTGCCTCGAGCGCCGCGCAAGCAATCTCACAGTGCGTGTGGTTCGGGGTCGCGATCGAAACAAAATCGATTCGCTCGTTCTCGGGTCTTGCAAGTTCCCGCTCGATCAATTCCTGGTAGGAACCGTAGGCACGCTGTGTATCGATTCCAAACATCGCTGCCGAGTCGCGCGATCGCTCGGGGTTGGAGGATAATGCGCCCGCGACGATCTGAGTTTGCCGATCGAGGGTCGCGGCGGTGGCGTGGACTTTGCCAATGAAGCCGGCGCCGCCGCCGCCGATCAGGCCCATTCGCAACGAATCCACGCTGGTTGGATTGGCAGAGTCATTTGGCATTGGATTTCTTCTTTCGCTCGTTGTTTGAGTTTGTCAGCCGCGGTGAACTTTGTAATCGGATCGCTGGCACACGTGGCATCGGGCTGTTGTTTTCACGTCAAAGTGTCAACGAGCTATTGGTCGTGGCGACGCTGATCCCGCGGCGGCGCGTTGACGGAGTTCTTGTTCGACACCGCAAAATCTTGCTTGCTCAGTCAGATAAATCAGATTGGAAATGATCGATACTTTCGATCCTCTTAAAAAGTCAAAGATCCCCATTGCTGTTCAAGCGAGCACGTCGCGGATGACGTGACCGTGAACATCGG
>JABDKS010000148.1 GCA_013002105.1 Pirellulaceae bacterium
ACTCGGTCGTGACACGGTCTCCTACCTGACGTTTTCGCGACGCGGACCTGGGTTCACGCCTTCCTGGAGCATCAGCGGTAACCGACTGATCGTTTCCGCATTCCCGCAGAACATCTACGGATTGCTGAATCGGCCTCCCATGCCGCCCTCCAAAGCAATCGTCGCAAGGTTGCAAGAGCGCGATTCGTTCCTGTTCATCAAAATTCGCGAAAAGGACGTGGCACAGCTGGCTTATCCGCTAGTCGAGTTAGTTGCCGCGCAACTGCCTGCGGAGATGCCAAACGATGTCGCGCAATGGATCGAGGTTGACCCTGGCGCGTTGCCCTCGCTGCCCGCCATCACCGATCACCTGGACAATGCCACGATCACTTGTAATGTGACCGATGGACTGGAGATCGTTCGACATCAAACGCTTCCGCCATCAGGTGCATCCCTCTTGGCAGTCATCGGAATGATGAGCGATGAATTTTCCCGAACATTCCAATCGGCCCTCAGCGATCTGAATCCAATCCAAGCCAATCAAAACCGTATGAAGCAGGTCGCTCTGGCATTGCACAACTACCACGATGCACACCGGGCATTCCCCGCGGCCGTGCCACAAGACGACACCGTCAATTCGATGCTCAGCTGGCGCGTACAGATCTTGCCTTTTCTAGAGGAATACGAACTGTACGAGCAGTTTCGCCACGACGAACCGTGGGACAGTCCACACAATCGACAACTGATCCAGCGGATGCCGGACGTTTATCGATTGAGCGAATCGACAGCCGGATCCGGCCGCACGACTTTGTTGGCCGTACGCAATCGCGATGGTGTTTTCCCGGGTCCGACGGCGATCGTGATCGAAGATATTATTGACGGGACCAGCAATACGCTTTTGTTTGCCGAAGCAAACGATGATCGTGCGATACCGTGGACCAAACCGGATGATCTGCAATTCGGAGGCGACGAGAAAAATATCGCTGCTGCCTTGAAACGCCATGAGCGCGGATTCCTGGTGGCCCTCGCCGACGGCAGCGTGCGTTTAATTCGATCGGACTTTGGAAACGAGAACTGGTTCAAACTGATTCGCCGAAACGACGGCCGATCCATTCAATGGGAGCTTGAAACGGAACCCGCTGTCGAAGCCGCTATCGAACCACCGGTCGAAACAGATCCGTCCAGTGAAACGACAAAGATGGCTTCCGAGGCGTTGGACTTATCCGGATTAGGTCAGGGGGTTCCCAGTTTGGATCCATCATCGCCCTTGATGGTGGACTCTCAAATCGAACAGGCGAAAAAGCTTGCCGAGGCTGGCCGGCATTTCGACGCGATCGTTCTATTCGCAGAGATCACCATTCGCGACCCCGACAATGCCGAGGCTCATCTGGGACTCGGCAATAGCTTTTACGAGACCAAGCAGTACAAAAAATCGGAAGAAGCATTTGCAAAAGCCGTTTCACTCGCGCCGGAAAACGCGAAAGGCCACTTTGCGTTTGGCAAGGCAATTTGGATCCAAGATCGTAACGAGGAATCGATTGTTGAGTTCAAAAAAGCCATCGAATTGGCCCCAGATTATGCCGATGCGTGGCTGTTCCTCGGTTTGGCACACAATTCATTGCGTCAATCCGACAACGCCATCAAGGCGTTATCACGGTCCGTGGAATTAGATAACAAACGTTGGTTCGCTTTCTATACGCGAGCCGGGATTCACTTCAACGCCCACCGCTACAACGAAGCGTTAGCTGACTACTCACGTGTTTTGCAACTCCGTCCATCCGAGTCAGATGCCCACTATTACCGTGGCTTGGTTCACCATTCGCTTGAACAGTTTGATCAGGCGATCGACGACTTCAGTGCGCGAATCGCAGCTAACCCGTTGGATGCACGGGCCATTCGCTCCCGCGCCGCCGCGTACAGCGACGCCCGAAAACTCCCACAGGCCATTCGCGACTACAACGCCCTGATCGGGATCGACAGTGATGACGCCGACGCCTGGCAGGACCGCGCCGGTTGCTGGCTGAACCTGTCAAAATATGACGCCGCGATTCGTGACTACACCGAAGCGATCCAGCGGCGTCCCGACCAGTACGCATTCACAAATCGTGCAATCTGTTGGGAGAACAAGAACGACTTTTCGAAAGCCGCCGACGATTACAACAAAGCTATCGAGATCGATCCAAACTATGTTTTTGCACTCGACGCAAGAGCGTACGCGTACATGACGCTAAGAAAATACGCTCAGTCAAAATCAAGTTATGCGGCCGCGATCGATGTCGCGGGCGAAACGGACGAACGCACCCTGGGCAATTACTCTTGGCTGTTGGCGGCGTGCCCAGATGATGCGGTGCGTGACGGTAAACTGGCGCTCAAATACGCGACCAAAGCCTGTGAGCTGACAGACTGGAAAGAAGCATGGATTATCGACAACGTCGCCGCTGCACACGCAGAATTGGGAGCGTTTGACAAAGCCATTGAATTAGCCCAACTGGCTATCAAGACGAGTGACTCACAAGCGGATCGCGACGACATTCAAACCCGCTTGAATCTTTATAAACAAAACCAACCCGCACGTATCAAATGATCACCAGGAATTGGAGAACGCAAATGGTCACCCGTCGTTTCACTATCCTGCTGACGGTTCTGTTGTGCGGACTGCCAGCCGTCGCGACCGCGCAAAGTGCATTTCAAAAAGCGTTTCAGAAAGCGCAAGCGAAACAGAACGACGCGAACGCAACAGCCAACGAGCCCGCCGATAATGTGGCGGACAACTCCGAATCGAATCCCGCATCGAACGACGTCCAAACAGAACGACCCCCGTTCAGCGCGATGGTGATCCAGACAACGCCCACCGTGGGTAATGCCCCAGCAATGATGACTGACGAACTGGTCACAGTCGTCCAGGTCAAGCAAAGCGAGTCGTTGGTGGTGGATGAGTCCGGCAGACGACGATGGGTCGTCAACGACACCATCGAACCAATCCAACAATCGATCGATCGGGCACTCGCGACACTTGAACAAAATCCGCAAGACGCCACCTCGCTCTACCGAATGGCCGCCATCCTGTACAAACAGGGATCCTACCTGCAGGCTCTCCAATACTCCGACAAATTGCTGAAGCACGCTCCAAATCATGTCCACCTCTATCCCAATCGCAGTCAGATTTTCACTTCGCTGAAACGTTACGACGATGCGATCCAAGCCTGCACGGCCGGCCTGAACCAAAACCCAAAATCGTCGATTCTGTACGTCAATCGCGGATTGGCCTATTTGCGACAGGGCAAACTCGATCTGGCTTTGGCCGATTGCGATCAAGCGATCGAAATTGGCGACAACATAATGGCGATGAATAACCGTGCGGTAATTTTCTCTCAGCAGAATCGGCTGGAAAAAGCGTTGGAACAGTACGCTAGCGCGCTCGCCATTGGCGAAGCCGATTTCCTTTTCCGCGGACAGGGTGGTGTTCACGAAAAATTGGGGAACCATCAACAAGCGATGAAGAGTTTTTCCGACGCCATCGACGCGAATCCTGGTGACGTCGAAAATCATTTGGCTCGGGCGAGATTCCTTTTCCGACGAAAGCAATTTTCGCCGGCATTAAAAGATTTCAAAACCGCGGCAGCCTTGTCACCAACCGACGCGTCTGTGCTGACCGACGTCGGCGTCACCCTCGCGGCCATGGGAGACACCGACGAAGGATTGACGTTGCTGGACAAAGCGATCGCGATCGCGCCGGATGATGCGCTGGCACTTGCCAACAAGGCATACTTGATACTGAAAAAGGGAAATGCCGACGCGGCACTTGCGATTGCCGAACAAGCTGTCCAAGCGGATCCGACCCTGCCGCTTGCTCACAGCAACAAGGCGACCATCCTGGGTCGGCTCGGCCGCGACACCGAAGCTGTCGATGCGTACACGGCCGCTATCGGACAGGCCCCCCAAAATTTGGGTTACCGAAACGACCGCGGCATCAGCTATCTGCGACTCGAACAGCTTGATAGAGCACAGTCCGACTTTGAATACTGTGTCGACAAGGCACCCAACAACGCGATTTACACGACCAACCTGAGCCGTGTCTTTGAACGCACCGGCGACCTTGCCAAGGCAATCGAATTATTGACGACCGCGATTGGACTGAATCCCAAGTACGACATTGCATATTATCGCCGTGGTATTTTGTACCTGACGACTGGTGATGCGCAGAAAGCGACCACGGATTTGCAGCAAGCCGTTGGGTTGGATCCCAATTGGCCGCTGGCCTGGTTTCATTTGGCGCGGGCTCATACCGACAACAATGATCTGAAAGCGGCAGTGCAGGCTTACGGACGATCGTTGAAACTGAACGATCAAAACACCGCCTGCTACGTCAATCGCTCGTTCGTCCACCTTCGGTTGGGGCAATACGATCTAGCGAAAGCGGACGCCGAGAAAGCGATCCAGCTCGATCCGCTGGATAACGATGCCACCTACAACCTTGCCACCGCACTGTACTACTTAGACCAATGTGATCAGGCAGCTTTGCAATACAGCGTCGTGATCGGGGCGGGTGTTGCCAGCACCAAAATTTTTAATTCGCGGGGCGATTGTTATCAGGAACTCGGGCGTTACGAAGACGCGGCTGCCGACTATTCACGCAGCCTGGCGATTCAAGCAGATTCACCGGGAGTATTGCACGCACGCGGCTATTGTCTCACACGTGTCGGACGTGGTAGCGATGCTCTTGCTGATTTTGACAAGTCACTTTCGCTGGATCCAAAGCGGTTGAGCACACGATTGATGCGCGGCCATCTACACCGTGGCAGCGGGCAGTATCAACGCGCTGCGGACGACTATCAAAAGGTGTTAGAACAAGAACCCGATTCGGTGCCCGCAATGGTCAACTTGGCGGCTGTTCTGGCAGCTGCCGAGGACGAGAAGGTCCGTGATGGGGCACGAGCCATCGAGATTGCGATGCGTGCTTGCGAACAAACTGACCACAAATCGACGCTGCCGTTATCGGTTCTCGCTTTGGCGTTTGCTCAATCGGGCGACTACGACAAAGCCATCGAGGCAGGCACACAGGCGTTGCAGTTACAATCGACGACCAATCAGGGCGTCCCGCCTTGGCTCCTACCCGCGATTGAGCGATTCAAACAAAAACAAGCCTGGCGTTTATCAGCCACGCCGCTGCAGTGATCTGCCAGAGGAGTCGATGAAATTCATCGACAGCCATTGAACCTCTCCGCCGCTAATCAACCGGGCGAGCTTCCAGGAACCTTTCCGTCGATCGATTTCAGCTCGGTAACGTCACGAAGGACTAGCTGCCCGGCCTGGTCGATCCCACTTCCCGTCAGCGTTACGCCGCGTCCGCAATGATAGGCGAGATTAAAATCGTGGAAGTCGCGAAACTCGACCTCGACGCGTACTGGGGAACGTCCCGCCACGTCGACAAAGAAAATTTTGGCTTGATCCAAATCATCGGACATTCGCAAACGGCCTTGCACCGTGATCTGTTTGCCATCGACCTTCACCCAACTCTCAAAGGGTTGCTCGCGGTAGGGTACAAAATCCGACGCGTCTAAACCCGGCAGCGGCTCCATCGACCCGCCAAAATCATCGATCTGAACGCCAAACTTATTCAAGAGTGCCAAGTGCAGGCGACCCAACTGTTGGTTATCCGAGTAACGAACGTACCGGCCGGTCTTTAACTTGTCTTTCGCCCCGGCCAAAATGATGGGAATCCGGGTGGCGGTGTGATTGTCGCTGTGGCCCATCCCCGATCCATACAGAACCAATGTGTGATCCAAAAGTGTCCCGTCACCCTCGCCGTGTGACTTCAGCTTGGTCAACAACTGATCAAATTTTTCCATGTGCCAACGGCTGATCTTCAGCAGTGCATCCAAATTTGATCGACTGAAGTTACGGAAAAAATGCGAGAGATAGTGATGTTGCTGAGTGATACCGAGGAAGTCGAAGACCAGGCGACTGTTGCTGTTGCCCAACATGTACGTGATACATCGCGTTGAATCGGTCCACAGTGCGAGCACGATCAAATCCAACATGGTGTCGACTTGTTCATCCAAATTCGCGCCTGAACCGGGACGTGTCAGTTGGTCGAACTGAACTTTCTCGCTCGGTTCCAAACGCTGCATCGTGTCGAGTCGTTTTTCGGTCGCCCGCACCACGTCCATGTACTCATCCAACGTGCGGCGGTCTTCAATTCCCGCACGACGCTCAAGCGATTTTGCGTTATCCAAAACCCGATCCAAAACACTGGCCATTTCCTTGCGACGCGTTGGATTGGCCATCGGGTTGCGAAAGAGCCGATCAAAAATCAGCTGTGGATCGCTCTCACGCGGGATTGGCGCACCATGGGTGTCGTAGGAGATGTAGCTGCAGCCAATTTGATTGGGGAACAAGCCTTCCGTTGTCAATTCCAGCGATCGATGGGGTGTGTCACCAGCGATTTTGTTAGCGATCAACTGGTCCACCGACGCAGAAGATTTCACCGCATGATGTCCCGATAGAAACCGTCGCGTCGAATTGGCATGAGACGAAAAACCAAAGTCACCCATATTGTCCAAGATCAGCAGATCGTCTTTGTGCTGCGCAAACGGCTGCATCAGCGGCGACAACCTAAAATCATGCTCGCTGCCATCGTGGATATTCCACGACGGCGGATGCACGCCGTTGGGTTTGAACAACGTCAGGAAGCGAGTCGGTGGTTCTGACTGGGCAGCCGCATTCGCACGCATCATGTTCAGAAACGGCAGCGGCAACAGCGCACCTGCACCGCGCAGAAAGGTGCGTCGGGCAATCAAGGTTCGTTTCGTCATTTTGTTTTCTCGCCGACGCCAGTTTTGTTCGGTTCGCTAAACGCTGTGTATTGTTACCGCAGCACTTTTTTGCGGTGGTTTTTCAAGGTGAGAGAATCGTCTCGCGAAAAGCAACGCTTTGCGAAATCTGGATGAACAAATCGCGCCAAGTGCCGTCCTCGCAGATCATCTTTTGGACGATCGATTCTATCATGGGCGCATCAAACACCTGTAATTTTCGCCCCAGTGCGTACGACGTCGTCCGTTTGACGATACAACGCACCACCTTTTCACGCTGTGTGGTCACCAAAATCTTCTTTAAACCCGACGCATCCTCAAACGACTCTCCAGAAGGTAATCGTCCGCTTGAATCGATTCGGCGGGGATCAATGTCGGCGTCTTCGCCTCTGTTTTTCTTCTTTTTCTTGTTGGTATCAGGACCGTCCGCGAGTATGTATTTTCCACCAGCATCGAAGTGCTGCAAGGCGAATCCGAGCGGGTCAACTTTGTCGTGACAAACCGCACAGGCAGCATTGTCACGGTGCTGCTCAAATCGCTCGCGAAACGTTAGTTTCTTGCCTGGTGGACTCGGTTGTACCGCACCGACGTTTGCGGGTGGATCGGGCAGTTCTTCGCCGAGTATACGTTCCAAGATCCACGTCCCACGTAGTATGGGTCCGCGGTTCATTGCCAGAACACCCGGCATTGTCAGTATTCCACCCCGCTCACTGGCGTGCCGAAGTTCAACGCGGTGATTGCGAACGATCTCCACTTCCACTCCTTTTCGCTTCATGTACTTGGGCAACTGTTTCGCATCGCGACCGTACATTCGCCCGGTGTGCGGATTGATGAATGTCGTTTTGGATTCAATCAACTCCATCAGCGGCCGATCTTCTGTGAACAGGTAGTTCATAAATTCGATTGGTTGCGTTTTTAATGCGACACGAACGGGCACATTGTCAGAAACTTTCTCGATCTCGTTCAATGTCAGCCACTCAACTGCAAAAACCTCCGATAAGCTTTTCGCCTTAGACGATGCAAGCATGCGATCGATTTGCGCCACACTGACGTCCGGATTCATCAAGCGGCCATTGCTCGCCAACTGTGTTAGTTCGTCATCGGGCATGTCGGCCCACAAAAAGTAGGACAGGCGTTCGGCAAATTCGTGCGAGTCAACTGCCTGACGTTCGCCCCGCTGGCCCGTCACCAACAAACCACGATAGATAAATGCCGGCGACATCAACACGGTTTTCAGCTCCAACTTCACCGCCGAAACCAGTTCGCCATCATGAAGCCCCGCAATGCGTGCGACGATCGCATCCAATTCTCTGGGGTCTGCAGGACGCCGATACGCTCGTGGAACGAATTCGCGAATCAGCCGCGCGGCTTGCTCGGGCGACAGTCCGCTGCTGCCAATCGGACCGGTATAGACTTGCAACTCGGCGCGACGCTGCGGAGAAAACAACTCTTCGAGTGCGGCATCCACTAGGTAGGACATTTGATCCCAAACAATCGGCGTGATCGGATTGTTGTGCGTGTCGTTTGTAAAACCGCTTTTGCCCGGCGGATCAGTCGGCAACAACTTGACCACCATCGACCGCTCACTAACAGTCTGTTCGGCTTCGATCACGTCAACCTGCAAATCAAACCCCAGCAGTGACCGCAGTGTGTTGCGGTACTCGACCACCGAGAGTCGTCGTGGACGCAGCACCGCCGGTCGCGACGGAATGTCTGACACAAAGTGTTCGTACCACTGCAAAATGGTTTCGCGTTCTGTCTCGTTCGGACGCAGATTATCTTCGGGCGGCATCGTGCCATTACGAATATGTCCGGCGACTGACTCCCAAAGTTCAAATGCATCGTTCACTTCATCATTTGTCTGGATCGACGCAAAATCGACGTCGCCGTTCGAATCGTCGCCACTGTGACACTCCCCGCAATACTTCATTAACAGTGGCCGAATGTCTTGTGCGAAGTCACCTGCTTGCCCAACCGACACGAAGGTCGAAGCGATGCAGAGGTAAATGGCGAATCGAAGTGTCACGGAAGGAATATTAGGTGGGCGGCAAAATGGTGATCACCGCACTCGGTGTTCGCGGATGCGCAGGTGGGAACCAAGGCGGGAACATGGGGCGGGATAATCACAACGGCTTGTCACCGTTGGTTGCCAGTATACTGGAAGCAAATCGAGACGGTGCACCCTCGACCTGCCTCGCACCTGTTGATGAACAGTCCGCTGGAACCGCCCACCGAATCGCAGTCGCCCTGGTCGCGGCGTCGAACCCCGCGGTTACACCAAATTGTCATTGGAGATCAGCGATGGGAGGCCCAACGTCGGAATTGATGGAGTCGGAATCGATGGAGGCGGAGCCAACGACAGTTCAGGTCCGGCGGCGTCCACGATTCAGTTTGCGAACCTTGCTGATCGCGTTTGTTTTCCTGGGTGTCGTTTCGGCTCTCTATGTCGAACGATTGCGGGATTATTTGAACGATCAATCCCGAGTGGTTCCCACAGGCTTTGACCTAAAGACCGGTAAGAACATTCTCTGGCAAACCAAAATTGGCACGCAGTCTTATGCGGGTCCCGTGGTCGCCGATGGCAAAGTCTTTGTCGGAACGAACAATCAGGCGGGATTCCTGGAGCGGTATCCTTCCGATGTCGACTTGGGTGTATTGCTGTGCCTGAACGCCAAAGACGGTTCGCTGCTGTGGCAAGCGTCAAGCGAAAAACTGAAGACCGGTCGCGTACATGATTGGCCGATGCAAGGGATCACTTGCACGCCAACAATCGAAAAAGATCGACTGTACTATGTTACCAATCGCTGCGAGTTGGTCTGCTTGGACACGGAGGGTTTTCGCGATGGCCGCGATGACGGCGTGCCCGAACCACCTGACATTACAGGCGTCCTGGTCGAGGCTGATGTGGTTTGGAAACTCGACATGATGGGGGAGCTGAACGTCAGTCCTCACAACGCCAGTTGCAGTTCTCCGTGCATTGTCGACGACTATGTATACGTCGTTACCGGCAATGCGGTGGATGAATCTCATATCAACATTCCGTCGGTCGATGCACCGAGTTTCATTGCAGTTCATAAAAAGACAGGCAGATTGATCTGGAGTGACAACTCTCCCGGCGGCAACATCCTGCACGGGCAATGGGGCTCGCCTATCCATGGCGTCTTTGGCAGAACATCGCAAGTCATTTTTCCAGGCGGCGACGGCTGGCTATACAGCTTTGACCCGAAAGGCACACCCGACGGTAAAAGTAAACTGCTGTGGAAATTTGACTGCAACCCAAAGGACTCTGTCTGGAAACTCGGTGGCAGCGGGACCCGCAACAACGTATTGGCAACACCGACGATCCACGGCGGATTGATCTATGTCGCGATGGGGCAGGATCCGGAACACGGCGAGGGCGATGGACGGATTTGGTGCATCGACCCTACCAAACGGGGCGATGTCAGTCCGGAACTCGTGTTTAACAACACTTCGGGCGACAAGATGGTCACGCGTTCTCGCACAACAGCCTGTGATCGCGATGCAGGTGACTTCACGCGCCCCAATCCGAATTCGGCCGCTGTTTGGGAGTACACCGGCACCGATTTAGACGGCGACGGCGAAATGGCATTCGAAGAAACGATGCATCGCAGTCTGTCGCGAGTCGTGATCAAAAACGACCTCGTCTTTATCAGCGACTTGTCGGGATTGCTCCATTGTCTGGACGCAAAACAGGGTAGAGCTCATTGGATCTACGATCTCTTTGCGCAAACATGGAGTACGCCTGTTGTCTCGGCCGGTTATGTCTTCGCAGCCGACGAAGATGGGGACGTGGACGCATTCAAAATTTCCAGCGATCCCCAGATTGCGATGCCGTCGAATAATCCCGTTAGCAACAGCATCGCCGACGCGTCTATCTATGGGTCTCCGACCATCCAAAACAACGTGCTCTATCTGATGTCGCGGGACACGGTCTATGCAATCGCAGATCCCACACGCAAGTAATGAATTCGCCGCGATTTAGTGCGTGTACAGCAAAATCGTCAGATCGTCCGGCTTGCCCGGTTTTTCTTCATCAGGATCATGCATTCGCTTTGTCGCCAGGCACTCCAATCGCTGCATGCGATCGAGCGGTTTTCCGCTGCGAGCAAATTCCACGATCTCGTCCAAGTGCAAATTGTCAAACAAACCATCGCTTCCAACGACGACCGTGTCGCGGGCGGCGAGTGTCCGCGCCGGACCAATCTCGATGTGCATGTCTCGTGATCCCACCAAGTTCGACACGATGTGTCGTTCATCGTGGTGCATCGCATCTGCTTCGCCCAGCATTCCCGATTCGATTGCATAACCGACAGGCGAATGTGGCATCGATTTCCATTTGATCGCGCCACGTTGGCCGATTACCAATGCCATCGAATCGCCAACCTGATACGCCCGCGCGACGCGATCGTTGATCTCCACGACCGTCACGGTCGTAGCGGCACCAATCCCTAGATCCAAAATCTGCGAATTGGCTCGTTCAATCCCATCTAAAATTGCCGGACGCAAATCACTGTTGGGCTGTGACGATTTGACGCTCTCAAGGATGCATTCGACCGCGGTCGCGGATGCTTTGTGTCCCAGCGGACACCCACCAACACCATCGGCCACGACCATAACAACGGCTCCAGTGTCCGTTTGCAGTACCGCCGCGCTGTCATCATTCGGTTCTTCCTTGTCGGGACAACGCCGACACAAAGCGGTCACGTTGCCGCTTGACACGGGGATACAGTCAGCCGACTGCATATCGCTTTCCAGAAAGAGTTCAACAAACTGTGTGGACGTGGTCGTTGCCATGATGGCTGAATCCAAATAGAGACGGATTGATTGGCGTGGTGTAAGTGGAGCGGTTTTCGAGGGGACTGAATTAACGCGTAGCACGTTGTCGTTTTACAAAGCGAAACGCCTTGATTCGTGTCGCTTGCCAGGCGTCGGACATCTGGACTGCGCTGCGTTGGCGATGCCGTGGATTGATTGACAACGATTTACGGATCACCGCAATCAGTTGTGGATGAGCCCGACGGCGCAACTGGCCTGCACCGTCCATCGGCCATTCAAAGGGATACTCCGGCCACGTACCTGATAAGATCCGGTACGCGATCAAGCCAATCGAAAACACATCACTACGTGCCGACGGCTTGCCCATCGCTTGCTCTGGGGCCATATGACCTACCGTGCCGGTTCCCGATCCGCTGATCGTCTTCTGCGCGGCTTTGGCAATCCCAAAGTCCGCCAAACGGATTTGGTTGTCTCCGAACATCAAAATGTTCTCTGGTTTGATGTCGCAGTGGATCACTTTACGTTCGTGTGCGTGTGCAACTGCTTGGAGCAATTGATCAATGATCTCGAAAGCGGGTTCAAACGCAATCCGGTTTTTCAGCCGATCATCTAGCGTCCGGTCGGCCAGCGGGGTAACGATCACAAAGTGACCATCGATGAACGCCGCGTCGCGAATCGGTAAAATATTGGGATGATCCAACTTCATCGTCAGCCGCGCTTCGCGACGAAATTCGTCCAACAGATCTGCCGAGACAAATTGTGTGGACGGTATTTTCAAAGCGACCTTGATACCCAGCAACGTGTCGGTCGCCGAGTAAACATTCGCAAATCCCCCGCTGCCGATGCGTCGGTCCAAACGGTATTTTCCTAAACGCGACCCGACACGAATCGCGGTGGTTGGAGTGGGAATCGTGATGGAAGGCATAATCAATTCAAAGCAAGGTTGGATCAAAAACTCCCGTGAGAGCCTCGGACATGACCAATTATTACCGCAAAATCAGTGCCAATCGTGATTCGGTGGTCGGTTTCGCACAGCGGCACCAATCCAACCACGCAGAACACGACGATTTTGACGATCGCGCCAGGTGGGAGCCCCGAATAGGGAAGTCGCTGATACATCCCAGTTGGTTTGGCGACTCACAAACATAGGCAGGACTGGAAAATCTCTTTCCACTGGTCGACGTTTTCCTTGCCGGTTTCCGTTGAATCGCAGGCACCAAGGAAACGGCCGAATGTCGGATTTGCTCCTCCGTCGCCGCCTCTATCGTTTAACGCAAGTGTACGCCATGATTGCCCAGATAGGACCTGGCACAAAACGTGCATCCTTACCTGAACGAGGCGGGTCGGGATGCCCCGCCGCTCCATCCTTCCAGAACCCTCATGCCCGAATCCATTGCCGAACCGAAGTCGGAATCCACCTCGGTTCGCCGCAGCGCCTTTCGTCCCCGAGTGACCGTGGGTGC
>JABDKS010000156.1 GCA_013002105.1 Pirellulaceae bacterium
CGTTAAAGGTACTGACGAGCGTTAGCGGCCTCGCGATCTTCGTTGTGATGATTTTCGCATGCCTGCTGGCATTCCAGCAGACCCGTCGCATGCCGACAGACTGACGAATCCAATGCGATCGATTTGATCCAAAGTGGACCGATAGTAACGGTTTTTTGGGCAAATCTAATCCGTTGGCGTGGAATGGATTGATTCCGACGACCTGGATGCCGGCGCGGCTTGTTCCACCTTTGCGATTTGATAGACTGATTTTCCGCGGTCAATCGCGACCGCCCCCCCGACCTGTATTTGCACCTTGATTTAGCGGGATGACCGATGAACGAACCAGCCAAAGCTGATTTGCAGCCCAGTGACGCGCCTGCGTTGGATAGTGCCAATCTGGCATCGAGAGATTCGCTGCGGTTCCGACCTGCAAAAGTGATCATGGCGTTGCCGGCTTACAACGAAGAAGCCGCATTGCCGGAGTTGTTAGAGCGGATCGGAGAAGCATTTGCCGATAGCGGACTGCCCTATGAAGTGGTCATCGTGGACGACGGCAGCAGTGATGCCACGGCACAAATCGCGTCGCAGATGTCGTTTCAAATGCCGATCCACTTGGTCAAACACGAACAGAATCAGGGGCTTGGCGTGACACTTCGTGACGGACTGCGCGAAGCGGTCGATCGCGCCGGTGAACGCGACATCATCATTACGATGGATTCGGACAACACGCACCCGCCGGGCTTGATCAACCGGATGGTTCAGATGATTCACGAAGGGTGCGATGTCGTCATCGCTTCGCGATTTGAACCAGGTGGTTGTGCCGTCGGCGTACCCTTTGAACGCGTGATCCTGAGCCTGGGTGCACGAGTTTTGTTCACGGTCCTGTTTCCCACTCGCGGTGTGCGTGATTACACCTCCGGATTTCGCGCCTATCGTGCTTCCGTGATTCGACAAGGTTTCGCGGACCATGGCGACGACTTTGTCGGCGAACGCGGTTTCTCCTGCATGGCGGACGTGTTGTTGAAACTCCGTAAGCAGAAAGCGTTGTTCGGTGAAGCACCGCTGCGTTTGCGATACGACCAAAAAGGTGGTGTCAGCAAAATGCATGTGTTCCAAACCATCTGGTTGACGCTGAAACTGCTCGGTCGTCATCGCTTTGGAGCGAAGAAAGGGTGAGCGATAATCCTCGGAGTAAGTGGCTCGTCGTCGGCGGCGGTGTCATGGGACTCAAAATCGCGAAGGATTTAGTTGCCCGAGGACAGGAGGTCACCATCGCCGAAGCCGCGCCAAAATTTGGTGGGCTGGCCAGTGCGTGGAAGTTAGGTGATGTCACATGGGACCGCTATTACCACGTGACCTTGTTAAGCGATACGAATTTGCGCGGCTTGCTAGACGAGCTCGGCTTGGAAAAAGAGATTCAGTGGGTCGAAACCAAGACGGGTTTTTACGCTGGTGGTGAATTGCTATCGATGAGCAATACGGCCGAATTCTTGCGATTCCCGCCGCTCAATTTGCTGGAACGGTTTCGTTTGGGTGGCACGATTTTTCTGGCGTCCAAGATTCGTAATTGGCGACGGATGGAGAAACTATCCGTTGAACGTTGGTTGCGACGATGGTCCGGAAATGGTGCGTTCGAAAAAGTTTGGTTGCCGCTGTTGAAAGCCAAGCTGGGCGAGGCATACAAACAGACCTCCGCAGCATTCATTTGGGCGCACACGGCGCGAATGTATAAAGCGCGTCGCAGTGGCGCAAAAAAAGAGATGTTTGGTTACGTGCCAGGCGGCTACGCCAGGATTTTGGAAAGCTTCTGTGAATTGCTCCAGCAACGTGGTGTTCGGCTGTTGGCTGACCATCCAGTCCGCAGCGTCCGGCGTATCGAAAGTGACTCCCCAACGGCCGCGAGTTCCGAATCCGGTCATCAACCTGGTCAACTCGAAGTCGATTTTGGTGACGGACGTGTCGAATGTTTTGACAACGTTGTGACCACCATTGCGTCTCCGCTGATCGCGCGTCAATGCGAACAGTTGGACGATCTGGAAAAGCAAAAGCTAGAAGGCATCAAGTACATCGGTGTCGTCTGTGCTTCGATGCTTTTGGAGGAGCCGATCAGTCCCTACTACGTGACGAACATCACCGATACCTGGGTACCGCTGACGGCTGTGATCGAAATGTCCACGATCGTGGATCCTCAATCACAACTCGGCGGCAAACATCTGGTTTATCTGCCAAAGTATTTGCCAGACGATCACGACGGCTTGAACGAGTCCGACGAAGACTACAAAGAAAAGTGTTTGTCGACTCTGGAAAAGATGTACGACCACTTTTCGCGTGACAAGGTTGTCGAGTTCAAAATCTCGCGTGCCCGGTATGTGGCAGCTTTGTCAACGATCGATTACAGCACGCGTTTGCCGCCGATCGTCACCAGTGTTCCAGGCTTTTACGCCCTCAATTCGGCTCACATTTTGGAAGGAAACCTGAATGTGAACGAAACGATTCGATTGGGCGAAGACAAACTGTCTGACGAAGTTTGGCCGGATTATTTGGCGCGTTGTAACGCCGGCGCCGTCGGTTGTGACTCGCAGGAGCTCGTCCAACAGTAGCGGTGATTGATACGGTTTGATGCGGTGTCGTGATGGCAGGACATCGTGCACCGTAAAACGCGGCCGCTTACGATTCGCTGCTGGAACTGGGCGGCTTGAACGCGAATTCCTGCCACTTGATGCCTTTGTCCATCGGTTCGATCTGCATCATCAAGAATCCGTTCTGATACAGACGTACCGTGCCGGTGGATTGGCTGACCACGACCGCGATCGCCTTGGTCCGACGTGTGATGGCGGCGGCGGCCCAGTGTCGCGAACCGAGGCCTTTGGACATGTTCAGGTCCTCGTGCAGGACTTCCAGCATTTGTCGACTGCGTTCGATGATGCCGTCGCTGGTGATCACAAAGGCGCCGTCCAGCTGTGCAATCTCCTTGGCGTCTTCTTGAACCTTGGCATCCAGCAGGTTGCGTTCTTTGCGATTGTAGCCACGGACGGGGTCGAGACCTGCACTGCTTGCATGGTCCATTACTTTGCGGGTATCGCCGATGACAAAGAGCGTGCCAACGGCTTTTCCTTCGCGGCCCTCGAGCCCGATCTGCACCGCCAAGTCGACCACCGCCTTGATGGTCTTCAACGGCACGCTGCTTTCGAGCATCTGCAGATCGCGGGTCGTCAGACGCCGCATCCGCTCGTCTAGTTTCAAGTGGCTGACTGAGTCCAAACGCCCGCTTTGGAAGCCGCTGTAAAGGGCGACGACTTCCCCGTTAATCTTGATCAGTTCATCCGCAGCGGCTTCCAGTAGGGCGTGCTGCAGACGTTCCAGCAGCGGAGCCTTCTCTTTATTCAGAGCGAGCGGCTTCAATCCGGCTTCGGCGGCTCCATCTAAATCGTCCGACGAGTCGACCGCGACGATCAATGGCTTGTCCAGTTCAGCAACGGTCGCCATCTCCGAGATCCGTTTCCAGTCGGTGGAACCGTCCAGCAACACCAGCAATGCATCGGCTCCCAAACTCTGCAGGAGCGAGATTGCGGCGCGGAGCATGGCCGCGTTGTGCTTGGTCAGTCGCTGTGACGCCATGGGGGGATCGGGTGAAAGGGTTCCGGCTTGAAGATCCCCTTTTTAGCCGATTGTCACCCTCGGCAACAGATATCACCCCGCAGAACGCCCGAAACACGAGACCACCAAACCCAGGGCCCCGACGCCATAGCTATACCGGACCGTCGCTCTACACGACCATTGCTTGATCGGTCGGTTGCTTTAACGACGCGTCGAAATTGTACTTCGACGAGCCATGGATTGGCGTTGCCAAGCTGGGCCGCTCTTGTAGACGCGATCGTGGTACATCGCTAATGATCGCAGGGCGTGGCCCTTGGGCCCAATCTTCCATTCACGGTCGAGATCTCGGTGCATGGCGACCAATAGGAATCGAACTGCGCGTACCAATTGCGGGTTTTGAAGTTGCGAATCCGGTGTGACGGTCAACAAGAATTCAACCATGTGACCGGTTGTTTGAATCTTGCGATCCACGTCTCGATCATCACCACGGCCTTCGAACCACTCCGTGCTCATCGACCCATCCGGGTTCTGTAGCCGGTAGGTATAAGCAACGTAGTCCCGCAAGAAACGTTCGGCGCGAGCCCATTGTCCGTCGATGGGTTTGCCTTGGATGCGACGATTCCGCAAGGCGTGGGCGAATCCCATCAGACGGTGCGTCCCGCCACACGCGGCACCGACGATCGGCTGCGAAAGCTCTTCGCGTATCAGTCGCTCGAAATCCCACCGCTGGCCGTCGTTGGCGATCCAACTCTGGTCGGTATCCAAGTAGTGCGACAGCCCAATCAACGTAAACGTGAGTTCCTCGCCCGATTTGCAAGCTTTCATTTCTTGTTGGACGACGTCATTGATCGAATACTTGGTATCGCCGGCGTACATCGGATAATTCGCGGGCACATCGCACAGCGAAAAGATTGCCAACATCTGCGCTTGGTGGCCTTGCAAACCCACGCCGCTTTTGACGTTTAAACCGTTGGGACCGTCTTCGAGCAATCGTTGGCCACGGCACAGGTTGTTTCCGGCGATCCAAGCAATTGTGCTGTAAGACCGATCACCAACGACGCATCGTGTATCGACGCCGTAGACCATGATTGCGTGCATCATCCCCCAGTTGCTCCGTCCTGGCGCTTGTTCGGGATGATCGTAAAAATATTGCAAGACCCGCTCGATACCGGGTTTCATGTCGCCAACGAATTTGCTGACCTGAAACGGTTTGGCGGGGATTCCAACGTAGTCCAACGTCTCGCGTGGCGTCTCCGGCATGTCCAGATCACCGACGTGCGCTTGGGCAGTACGATCCTCCGACTCGACGGGTCGCGTCTTCGCATTGGCTGCCGGAGCTTCTGTTTTGGTCGAAAGCGTGTCGGCAGTGTCCGAGGCAGTCTTCTCCTTCGTTCGCCGCGCGATTTTAAGTTCGGCATCGGCTGACACTGACGGCGAATCGTGGGGCTGACTCGCATTTTTTGTGGACGCCTCATCGTCAATTCGATGCCGATCCGCTTCATCGGACACGCGTTGGCGAAATTCGGTGTCCGCGTCGTCCTTGCTGGCGGCACCGTCAACTTGCTCCGCAGGTTTTGGCGTTGCGGTCGGCAGATCCTTCGTCGCAGATTGGCGCGGCTTGACTTCCGCGGTTGGCACACTTTCGATCCGAATTCGTGATTTGGAATTCGGCGTAGCGGCTGGCGCGGTGGGGCTCACCAAAATCGGTCTGGAACGTTGTCGCGTCGGTTCGACCGGTGATACCTGGTTTGCCGCTGGCCGTTTCGGTTGCGATACGATCGGGTTGGACCGGATGACCGCATCGACAGCCGTTTTGGCTGCTGGATCGGACGTTTTAACCGGGACTTCATCGGTTACAAACGAAGGTGACTTCGTCGCAAGCGGCGGATTGGGAAGTCGACTACCGGGGTCACGCAAGGGGGACCGACTATCGATGGCGTCGCGAGCGACCCATCCGTCTTGGTCCATCGAACGTGGTATCACCCTCGGTGTGGGCCGCGTCGAGGGCGTGGCGGGCGTTGTGGCCGCCGGGCGTGGTCGAGCCGCGTCGTGGGACTGTTTGGCGGTTGGTTCTTGAGCGATTCGTACGCTTGGCTCTCCCGTTGGCGGTAACGATACGTCGTTGGGTATTGGTGGAGCCGGAATACGTGGCGCAGCGGCCGGTTTGTCGGCAGGAGCCGGTTCAATCGCAGGAGTGGGAACGCCGCGATCGGTCGTCGGTTTGCGATGTTGAGTCGCTGCGCCAGGCGTCGAATGGTTGTGTGATTGAACCGATCGATGCGTGTTTCGCTTGCCGTTGTTCCGCGACTTGGTTTTGTTGGTTCCAAACGAGAATTTGAGTCCACTGAGTATCGGGCCGGCAACGGGGCGCAATTCCAGCGTGGACTGAACGCCTTGTTCGCCGATCGATTTGGTCACAGCGGGTAGCGGCGCAGGGTCGTGCGGCTCTATTTCCTGAGCAGCAACGAGGCAAGGATTCAATGATGTCGCTGCCAGCGCAGCGGCAAGAAGGGAAAAACGTCGTCGTTGTCGGATCAAGTTGGGGTGTTTCGCGATCACCGCTAGCTCCATAGCTTTCGAGAGTCTCTCTGAGTGCTATCGGACTTCGGCGTGCTCAAATTCACCCGTTGTTGGCGGACTTTCTAAGCCTGAAAAGAGCCGCAAGGTGCGTCGAGTTTGCGGGCGCCAGTGGAGAGTTTGGCGTCAAAAAGAAGCGATTCGTTAAAGGTCAAATTCTTCGAGCGAATCAAGGAGGACGTCCAGTTTGTCCTTGGGTTTGGACGTCAAATCAGCTTGGCGTTTCCTCAGTTGGTCATCGATCCCAACAGCGTCGCGTCCCGACAAAAGCAGCTGTTCGTCTCGTTCGCGCGCCGCGGTGGCGATTGGATCATCGCCGCCAGCGGGGGCTCCAAATAGCTGCGACAGATCGATTTTGAAACCCTCGTCGCCATCGATCTGCGCTCCCGCAATTGCTGGCGCTTTGTGTTGAGGAAAAATGATGGCATTTTCGGGGCAGACGCGACTGCATGCCGGGCAACCCTTGCGACAATTGTCGGGCTGTTCGACCAGAATGTTTTCGACGCCGTCGACTCCATACACACCGAACAAACAAAAGTCGACGCACTCCATGCAGTTCGTACAGCGACTAAAGTCGATCACGGGATACCAGCGCCGCGAGGTGGTTTCGTCCACTTGGACGATTTTGCCGCCGATCACAGGAAGACTGTTTTCGGTCACCGACCGTGAGACAGCACCGTTGGACAAAGCAGCGTTCGTCGAGCCTTCGGCGGCCCCTCCAACGATTCGTCGGATCTCGGTGATGTAGTCATCTGCGTTGTCGGTGACTTTTAGATCCAAACAGTGGATTGTTCTGTCAGGCCTCGGGTACGCATCGATTACTCGTTCGACCGGTTCGGGCTCATTTGAGTCGTCCTCTCGATCAGCCCCCGAATCGTCATCGTCATCACTGTCGGTCTCGGTGATTAGTTCCACTTCGCCAAACTGGCCCTGGATGCCATTTCGATCGAGCACCCAGTGTGCGGCCCTCGCGAAGATCCAAGACACAACGACCAGATCGCCCTCGATTGCAGCGAGTTGCTGATACGAATCGCTGCCTTTGGGAAGGTCATACAGATGCGGGACGACGATCACATCGACGCCTTCCATCTGTGTGGCAGCATCAGCGATCGCTTGTTCTAGATCACGCTTTTTCGGATTTCGTGATTGCCCGCGCGAAACGACAACCGTCGTTGTCATAGTCGATTGGCTCAGTGCGGAGATCATGTCAGGCAGCGAGGGTGTGATGATTGACAAATAATCGGTTGCGGCGGGTCAGCCAATTGGAAGTGACGCCCACGAATATCTTTTGCAGCAATTCTTGGTGGCCGGGTGTGGCTAATTAAGTCAGCACCGAGACTCATTTGACCACCGACGCGGACGGATTACCAATCTAAAGGTTTCAGCCAAGCGTTTTTGGCCGCCGGCACGTTGACATCCAAGATGGTTTCACCATTCATCGCGATGACCAATGTATCGGATGCTTCGATTGTACCTAGTCGGGCGACCGGGACACCGCCATCAGCGATCAGACGCTCGAATTCGTCTGCATTCTCTGCTGTGACTTCCAGCAGGAACCGAGTATTCGATTCGCTGAACAACCACTCGGTGGCCGATAGATCGGCCCGGTCGGCGTCAATCGCCAGTTTCATACCCAGCCCGCCGGCCATTGCCATTTCCACCGCACAGGCTGCCAATCCACCTTCGCTCAAATCGTGGCACGATCGGACCAAGCCCGCCGTCATCACCTGGTGTACCGCCGCAAACGTCGACTTGGCGACGGCCGGATCGACGGTGGGGACTTGCCCGCCGCTGATGCCTTTGACGATGCACAGGTGGGAGCCGCCGAATTCTCGTTTTGTCTGCCCCACCAGGAAGACGACGTTGCCGGCCTCTTTGGCATCCATGGTGACACTCTGGGCGACATCGTCGATTTGACCCATCGCACTGATCAACAAAGTGGGTGGGATCCCGATGGTTTCTTTTTGGCCGTCTGGATTGATGTAGCTGAATTCGTTGTTCAGGCTGTCCTTGCCGCTGACGAACGGGGTCCCCAACGCAACCGCCAAATCTTGGCACGCGATGGCAGCACGTACGAGCGAACCGAGTGTTTCGGAGCGATCGGTGTAACCCCAGCAGAAATTGTCCAAAATCGCAATCTTGGATGGATCCGCACCCACAGCGACCGCGTTTCGCATCGCTTCGTCGATCGCCGATGCGGCCATGTGGTAGGTGTCAAAGTCACCGTAGTGTGGATTCATACCACAGGAGATCACCAAGCCACGACGACTTTGCATCAATGGACGAATGACCGCCGCATCGCCGGGGCCATCGCACAGCGGTCCCACCAACGGTTTGACAACGCTGCCGCCTTGGACTTCGTGATCGTATTGGCGAATCACCCAGTGTTTGCTGGCGACGTTGTAGCTGCCCATGATCGCCAGCAGTGCATCACCGTGGTCGCTGGCTGAGAGACTGGGCAGATCGACCGGCGTCGTGGTCGGAGGTTGGTATACCGCGTCGCGAATCACTGGTGGTCGACCATCGTGCATGAATTGCATCGACAGGTCGCCCACGGTCTGACCGTGATAGGTCAGCTGCAAACGCCCCGTTGGTGCGAATCGACCGATCACGGCGGCTTCGACGCCTTCGCTTTCGCACAGTTCGCACAGTCCGTCGATTGATTCTTGCGGAACGGCAAACACCATTCGCTCTTGCGCCTCGGAGATCCAAATTTCTGTATAGGTCAGGCCGTCGTACTTCAGCGGGCATTTCTCCAACCAGACTTCGGCACCTAATTCTTCGCCCATCTCGCCTACCGCACTAGAGAATCCTCCAGCCCCACAGTCGGTCACGGCATTGAACAGTCCACGGTCGCGCGCCTGGATCAAAACATCCAGAACCATTTTTTCGGTAATCGCATTTCCGATTTGCACGGCACCGCCCGAGAGCGACTCGCTTTCGCTGGTCAATTCCGCCGAGCTGAAGGTCGCTCCGTGAATTCCATCGCGGCCGGTTCGTCCACCGATCGCGACGATCAAATCGTCCGGCTTGACCTCTTTTTCTTCCATCCCGACGGGAATCATTCCAACATTACCGCAGTAGACCAGCGGATTGCCCAAGTATCGCGGGTCAAAATAGACCGCTCCGTTGACCGTGGGAATTCCCATTCGGTTGCCATAGTCACGTACTCCGGCGACCACACCTTTCATGACCCGACGCGGATGCAGGACGCCTGGGGGCAGTGAATCGACGGGGGTATCGGGCGGAGCAAAGCAGAAGACATCGGTATTGCAAACCGGTTTGGCGCCCATCCCCGTGCCCATCGGGTCACGGATCACACCACCGATGCCGGTGTTGGCACCCCCGTAGGGCTCCAACGCGGAGGGGTGATTGTGTGTTTCGACTTTAAAACACGCGTGGTATTGATCGTTAAATGTCACTACCCCCGCGTTGTCCTTGAATACGCTGACGCACCAGTCGTCATCGCCGAGCGTTTTGCGGATCTGCTGCGTTGCTGCAAAGATTGTTTCTTTGAGCATGTTGTCGTACTGTCGCTCGTCCGCCGCCGGCGTTCCATCGGCGTCGGGTCCGCGATAGTGAATTCGACCGGCAAGTGTTTTATGGCTGCAGTGTTCCGACCAAGTCTGTGCGACCGTTTCCAATTCAATGTCTGTCGGATCACGACCGATCGATGCAAAGTGGTCGCGTATCGTCTGCATCTCGACGAGTGTTAAATACAGTTGCCCCTCGCGCGAAAGTGTTTCCAGTGCGGCGTCGTCCAACGAGCGAATCGGCACGGTGACGAGCTCGAATTGATAGGGAGCCCCGACATCCAGTTGGTCCATTTGCAACGGACCGACAACGACTTGTTCGATCGAATCATTCGACAAAGCCCGTTTGCAGATGCGATCCAGTGACGCGTCGTCGACGCTATCATCCAACCAATACTTGCGCATCGTGCGTACCGCACTGACATCGATCCCAGCGTCCTTGGCGGCACCTACGGTACTGGCGGCAACCGGGTCCATCACGCCTGGTTTGGGCAAGACATTGACCAACCGCGATTGTGGGCCGGGAGATTCATTCAAGACGTCTTGGCCGGCAATCGCGACGACACTTCGCTCGGTCACCGAATCCGATAGCAGCGAATCGGCCAATCGGACGGCGTCTTCGCGATTGAATTCGCCTTGCACCAAAAAGCTCCGCGCAAAAATGACTTCGACTTGGTCGCCCAGTCCCAATTCGTGAATCTCTTCACTGGTGCGGCTTCCTTCGCGATCAACTTGTCAGTCAGAGGGATAGATGTCATTTTGCCAAAGCGGCATGTTGTCTTGCTCGTTGTTAAAGGTGGATTGGCGAAAAGGTTAGCGGGTTTTTCGGTCCATCAGTTTGTCGAATTCTTTGCCGCTTTGGCTTCGGCCAACCATTGCAGCAGCGCCTGGCCATCTTGGTCGGCCAGCAGTTTTCGCAAGTTTCCCACGTCGCTGATCAAACGATCCAGTTCCTGCAAAATCGCATCGCGATTCTCCTGGCAGATCGCCGCCCACAACGTTGGATCACCATTAGCGACGCGAGTGATGTCACGCCAGCCCGAACCGACCAGCGTCTTGGCCTCCATGGGCAATTGGCGGGCAACCAAAGCTGACATCAAGTGTGGCACGTGGCTGACCGCTGCCAAGTGGGTGTCATGATCGACGGGACTCATTCGCACGGTGCGACCGCCGGTAAGCTGCCAAAACTGATCGCATTTTTCGACCATTGACGAATCGGTCGTGCTGCCCGGCGTCAGGATGATCACCTTGCCGTCGAAAAGGCCCGCCTTGGCGTTGGCGACACCCGTTTTATCGGAGCCCGCGATCGGGTGGGCGGCGACAAAGTTTGGATGCGCGACATCGCCGACAATCGTGGCTTTCGTGCTGCCGACATCCGTGATCAAACAATCATCGGGAGCCGATACGATGGCTTCGTTGGCCATCGATGCGATTCGATCCACGGGTGCGGCTACCACCACGACGTCGCACGCTTCGCACGCCGCGGCAATGTTGTCTTCGCACGCATCGACCGCACCCGACTCGATCGCCAACTGTCGCTTTGCATCGCTCCGGCTGAGTCCGACGATCTGCACATTTGGCAACCGTCGTTTGAGCGACAGTGCCACACTGCCGCCAAGTAGTCCCACTCCGAGGA
>JABDKS010000178.1 GCA_013002105.1 Pirellulaceae bacterium
AGACTACACCGAACAATGGACAGCCGATTCACGCGAAGTCCTTGCTTTACTGCGGCAGTATCGGTCTCTGGATCCACGTGATTTCTCGATGCCGCTGGACGAAGGCAAGGTGCCCCTATCAATGGGCCATGTCGTCAATGGGCCATGTCGTCAATGGGCCATGTCGACAATGGGCCATGTCGACGACTCGGTGGCGACATCCTTGGCCTGTTTTCAAGACGTTTTCGACTGGCTCGATGCTCGGGCTGATTTTCCTGAAACAGAGGAAGCCCGTCAGCGATTTGATCAATCGCTGCAACAACTCGCCGACTTGTATTGGATCGCCCGTCCTGCCGCTTCGGCATCCACCCGAGTCCGACTCGGTTCCTACAACTTCGCACCGCTGCTGGATTCTTGCGACCGCTCTATCCACCACATCGAAACAGATGAAGACATTCACTGGGTCGAGATTCACAAGCAGAGAAAGTGGATGATCGTCCATTGTGTCGACGAACCGCCCGAAATGACTGAGCTCGCCAATGATTGAGCTTCCTAGTGATCGAGCGTTCCGGCAATGGATCCAATGTCAGTCATCGCGTGAGGATTCACGTGGGTCTGTTCAGGCGATGCGATGATATCCCCGGCCTCGATCCCCGCCTTAATCCCGTGCCTCGCCCGTCATCGGTACAAACGCGACCGGCGCAATGTAATCCCTGACGACAGTCCCATCTTCCTCCTTGCTGACCATCATCAGCTTTTGAGAACGGTCACCGACAGGAATCACCATCGCGCCGCCCGGCGCGAGCTGATCCACCAACGCCTGCGGAATGTGATCGGGAGCCGCTGCGACGATAATCACATCAAACGGAGCTTCATCCGGCCAACCGTTGTATCCGTCGCCGTGACGGACGACGACGTTCTTGTATCCCAAACGACGCAGCCGCGCGTCCGCATCGTCCGCAAGTGACTTGACGATCTCGATGCTGAAAATATTTTGAACCAACGGAGCTAAAACGGCCGCTTGGTATCCCGATCCGGTTCCCACATCGAGCACTTTGTCATCTGGCTGAGGATCGACCAACTGAGTCATCAAAGCCACGATATAGGGCTGCGAAATCGTCTGACTTTTGCCGATTGGAAGCGGCGAATCGTCATACGCAGAACTCTTCAGATGCTCGGGAACAAACTCATGTCGGTGAACGGTTCGCATCGCGTCCAGGACACGCTGATTGACAATGTCCCGACGAGCTAGTTGGCCGGTAACCATCTTTTCGCGAATGCCAGCGTACGGATCCGACAATTCGTGATCAGCTCGCTGTTTGGGGGGCTCGTTTGTCGGTGGGTCGGATGACATGGTGAGATCGGAGTTTGTACACGACACCATCATCAACAACACGACCGCAACGATGCTCCAATCGATCGATCTAGATTGACGAACGGTAACCATGGCCGTCTTTCGCGGGATATTCGCAACGCAACTTTGAACAGTTTCATTTTACCGCCGGAGCGACCGGCGATGCGTTTTGCGGTTCGCGCCGTCGCTTTCTTTCACCTGCCATCGCGGTGCCCTTGCCGACATTGGGCTGATCAAAAATCGCCGGTTTCTCTACTCATTGCGACTCTCACTGACTCACACGGAGCGTCTGCTCGCGGCTTGCCTGGGCCGGAAAACCCGCTGTCTAACTTGATGAAACGTCATAGCAAAGGATGGTGTCGTCTTCACGCAAATAAAGTCGGCCGTCGACGATCACTGGGTGAGCCCAACTGGGCCGATCGCCGCTCCCGGGAATCTTGAAACTACCTGTTTCGTCAAACGATTCGGGATTCGCTTTTGCCAGTGCCATGGTTCCGTTGGCATAGCGAATGTAAAGATGCCCGTCAGCCACCACGATGCTCGCCGATTTTTTTCCGGATCCTCGAGATTTCCATTGGATATCGCCAGTCATCAATTCTGCACAAAACGGCACACCGCTGTCGCCTGAATCCCCGTACAGGAAATCGCCAACTAGAACGACGCCGCCATGCTTGTTTTGTAATTTCGTGTTCAACGGATAGATTTCCGTGGCGCTAACACCCGAATCAGTTTGTGATTGTCGCAACAACGCGCCGCCGCGATTGTATCCGGCGGTAAAGAAAACCAAATCGTCACGCACGATCGGCGTCGGAATGACGGCAGTCGTTTTGTCGATTTCATACGACCAAAGCAGTTCGCCGTCGGACGCACGCACGCCCAACGCACCGCTGCCGGTTGTTTGCACGTACACGCGTGTCGAACCGACTTGGGAGTTCACAACCGAGGCGTGCCCGGCGCCGCGGTCGTTGGGCCATGATGCCGACCAGATGGTTTCGCCCGATTTTTTGTTCAGCGCGACCATCGTGTTCTCGGATCCACCGGGAGTACAGATCAACTTTTCTCCGTCAATCAAAACCGACTCGCTGTAACCCCAGGGATCGGCTTTCTTACCAGCAAACTTTTCTTTCAGGTCGATCTGCCATTGCTGGGATCCGTCTGTGCCGACACAAATCAATTTGCCATGCGGCGTCAGCACATAGACACGGTCGCCGTCGATCGTCGGGGTACTTCGTGAGCCTTGCCAAGACGATTGTCCATTATTCCACGCCGGTCCCGTTTTGGATTGCCAAAGTTGCTTTCCGGTGGCTTGATCGAAACAAGTCAGGTATTCATCCGCGTCGTCGGCCGTCGACGGTCCATCACCGAGCGTGTAGAGACGACCGTCGGCAATTGCGACACTTGCATAGCCGCGTCCCGCGCCTTCCGTCTGCCAAACCAATTCAGGCCCATCGTCCGGCCATTGCTGCAGAAGCTGCGTGTCGGATGCGATGGCGGTTCGATCGGCCCCGCGGAACGTCGGCCAATCGGCCCCGACGGCGATTAGTGGAAGAATCGAAACGCAAAGCACCGTGACGCAAAACCGGTTTGCGAATGACTTCATTATCAACATGGAGCAACGTTTCATCGAGAACCTTCGGGCTTGGAGAGACAGATTAAGCAGTTGAATGTTTCAAGTGCGTCGACGTGAGCAACGGAGTGTTTTACCACATCAACGCCCTACCAGAATATCCGCGCGGTCCCGCGGTAGGGCTACGGATCGCTTTTGTTATCCATCCAATTCAACCGCAAAATTCGGTCGAGCACGGCGGTTCGCTGCCGCAGACGCAAACCAAGCAAAATGGTTGTTCAGCATCGTCCCGCCAGCGTGGGGGATGGCTGGATCACGCAGACCCCACATCGGAGCACCGTTATACCACGCAGTTGACTGTACCACGCAGTTGACTGGGCCACGCAGCTGACTGGGCCACGCAGCACCATTGGACCTGTGCAGTGGTTATAACAGAGAGGCGTCACAATCGATCGGAATTTCCGCCTTGCGAACGCTGCCCCCGCCAATCCGCCTTCTGGATACCAACATGAGATTTCTGCGGTCTGCCTTTCTGGCTCTCTCTTGCGCTCTATTGCCGTTCGTGTCGCCGACGCTCCGTGCCGATTGGCCCGCCTACTTGAATGGCAACGATCGCGCCGGGTTCAACGATACAGCGCTCGATCACCAACTGAATCTGGCATGGACTTATCGCTCGCCGACCAAACCGATTCTCGCTTGGTCGGGTCCACGCGATGCGCCGATCGAAGGTCATGAAATGCGACATCGCGTTGATTTTGACGCTGCGATGCAAGTTGTGATTGCCGATGGTAAAGCTTACTTCGGTAGCACGGTCGATCATCGCTTGCATTGTGTCGACGCAAACAGTGGCGAACCGATCTGGGATTTCTATACCGAAGGACCAATTCGTCTGGCCCCGACATTGGCTCACGGCAACGTCTACTTCGGTTCCGATGACGGCGTGGCGTATTGCTGCGATGGTAGCAGTGGTGACGTGATCTGGAAAATGCGTGTTGGACCCAAGGACGATCGATTACTTTCGCGCGGCGAAATGATCTCGCGCTGGCCCGTCCGAACCGGAGTGTTGATCGATGGCGAAACAGCGTACTTCGGAGCCGGAGTCTTTCCGCACGAAACCGTTTACCTTTGCGCTGTAAACGCCAAAAACGGAGATATCCACTGGCGAAACGACACGATCAGCCAACAGAACGCCGGCAGAAACGATTTGTCGCCGCAGGGATACCTACTCTGCAACGACACGCACCTATTCGTTCCCTCAGGACGTTCGCTGCCGGTCGCGGTCTCCAAAGAAACCGGCGAAATTACATTTCAACGCCAACATTCCTGGCGAACCGACGCGGGCGGCGTCGTGGGTGGGACCAAAGCACTTTTGGGCGATGGACAGGTTTACGCCGGTGGTCCACACCACTTTTTGGCAATGGACCAATCCAATGGTAGCGTTGGCGAGTCATGGATTAACGGACGGCAGATGGTGCTTGCCGGTGATTTGGCCTACTTGATGGACGGAGAAAAGATTTTCTGCGTCAATCGCGCCGAACACGCCAAGGCGAGTCAAGAAAAACAGAAATGGTTTTTGAAAGTACGTGAGTCCCGCGGTGACGCCAAAAAAATTGCCCACGCAAAGCAACAGATGAAGGAGGCGATGAAGATCGGGATCCGGTGGGAATACAAAAGCGATTTCGATGATGCTCTGATTGCAACCGACAACTTGGTGATCGCAGGCGGATTGAACCAACTCGTCGCGCTGGACCGGCAAAGCGGCAAACTCCTCTGGGAGCAGACGGTCCAAGGCAACGTTCGGGGGCTGTCGACCGATGGCGACGTACTGACTGTCAGCACGGACCAGGGAAACATCTATGCGTTTCGCAGCGGCAATGCGGATGCAAAAACTTGGCCTCAACCGTTCACGGCACCGTTTGCTGCCGATGAACTGACGGAGTTGTATAAGACGGCAGCGTCTGAAATTTTGCAGCGCAGCGAACAACGAACCGGTTACGCACTGGTCGTCGGCAGCGAACAGGGACGTTTGGCCTATCAGCTTGCTCAGCAAAGCGAATTGACCGTGATCGCGGTGGAACCCGATCGCGACAAGGCTCTCTCGTCGCGAGAAGCACTGCAACGTGCCGGCGTTCATGCCACACGGGTTACGGTCGTCGAGGCACCATTGGATGCCTTACCGTTTTCCAATTACTTCGCCAATCTGATTGTCTCGGACACCCATTTATTAACCGGCAAGTTGCCCGTTCGCGGAGATTCGATAGCGCGATTCCTGAAACCCTGTGGTGGCATCGCCATCCTGGGCCGACCTGCTGAAGCGGAACCGTCTGTTGACCGCGCAACCAATGTTGATTCCCAGCAGCAGATCACTAGCTGGTTGACGCAGCTGTATCAAACCAACGAGGGCGAAGTCACAGCGGAATCACCCTGGTTTTGGCTGCGGCGTGGCAAGCTGGCGGGCGCCGGTGACTGGTCGCATCAATACGGCAACGCGGCCAACACGTCCTATGCGGACGATCATCGAATCCGCGACGGACTGGGAGTCTTGTGGTACGGCGACCCCGGCCCCAGCGCCATGATCAATCGACACGAAGCTGCCGGAGCACCGCTTTCGACCAACGGACGAATGTTCATCCAAGGCACCGATCGACTGATGGCTTACGACGCCTACAACGGAACATTCCTGTGGGATTACGAAAACCCGGGCGCGATCCGCACCGGAGTGTTCAACAATCGCGAAACACACAACCTGGCCGCCAGTGATGACAAACTGTTTGTGGCGGTGGATGACACCTGTACCGCGCTTGATGCGGCCACAGGAACGGTGATTGGTGAATATCAAACACCGGAATCATCCGACGGAGTCGATCGGGCTTGGGCCTATTTGGCTTACGACAACGGACAATTATTCGGAACCAGTACGATTCGCGAAGAATTGGAAGCGAGGATGCGCCGCCGGGGCCTGACAGTCAAAAGTCAAACCGATGCAATCTTTGCCGTTGATGTCGATTCGGGCGAGCGAATCTGGACCTATCGCGGTGACAACATTTTGCACACAACGATCGCAATCGGTCCGGAGCGTGTTTACTTCATCGATAGCTCCATCACACCCCAAGAGCGACAGCAACTGTACCTCAAGGACAAAGGCGACTTGAAGAAACTCTCCGGGAAAGCGGCCGAGAAGGCCGAAGCCGAGATGAAAGCCTACGATGTCCGTCGTGCCGTGGCCCTGGATCGACGAACCGGCGAAAAGCTTTGGGAAAACCCCGTCAATGTCACCGACACCACAAACGTCAGCGCCGGTGGTGGTAGCCTGACACTGATGTACGCCAAAGACCGCGTGATACTGTGTGGCGCAAATGCCAACGGCCACTACTGGAAACAATTCCTGAGCGGACAATTCGAAAAACGAAAGCTATTGGTGCTCGACGCAAAGAACGGCCAAGAGATTTGGTCCAAGAATGCGAATTACATGAACCGGCCCGCGGTGGTTGGCGACGAAATCTATGCGGAACCCTGGGCGTTCGAACTGCATACTGGAAAAGCCAAGACTCGCCCGCATCCCTTGACCGGCGCCGAGAGCCAATGGCGATTCAGTCGGCCTGGTCACCACTGCGGAGTGATTACCGCGACACCCAACATGATGTTCTTTCGGTCCGGATTTATCGGCTACTACGACTTGTATCACGACAGCGGCACGCGGCACTTTGCCGGTCAACGACTGGGTTGTTGGGTCAACGCGATCCCCGGTAACGGACTGGTGATGATCCCCGAAGCGAGTGCGGGTTGTGTGTGTCAATTCTCAATCGCGTCGACCGTCGTGATGGAGCCAAAAACGGAGAACAAATCATGGGGAATCTTCAGCGCGGTCGGACCGACAACGCCCGTCAAACGGCTCGCAGTCAATTTCGGTGCCCCCGGCGATCGGAAAGACATTGCGGGAAACGAATGGCTGGGCTATCCGCGTCCGAGTTCTCGAGAACGCTTGGAATTCGTATTTGATTTGAAACCAAAATTAATCAGCGGCGGTGGCTGGTACAGCCGCAATACGGAGTCCGTTGAAATCACAGAGACAGACAAGCCTTGGATTTACGCTTCCGGGGCAAAGGGGTTGAAACAGATTCAAATTCCATTGCTTGGCAAAGACGACGCAAAAAGCGTTTACTCCGTCAAGTTACACTTCGCGCACTTGGAACAAAAAAACTCCTCTGGGTTCGACATCAAACTACAAGGAAACACCGTTCGCTCGGATGTCGTTTTGCAAAAGGCAGACGCGGCCGCTGTGTCTCCCATGATGATCGCCATCGACAATGTCACTGTGACCGATCGGTTGACCGTCGAATTCGTTCCAAAGGACACTCAGTCGTTGCCGACAATATCGGCTATCGAAGTCGTTCAGACCGAGTAGGTGGGCTGAAGAACGCCGCCGCAAATCACGAACGCCCACGCCCTGAATCCTATGATCAAACCCATTGTCAAACCGTTGACGGCTACCCTGTCATTGCTGACGCTCTGCATTGCCACGATCGCCTACGCATGTCAGGTACCCGTATTTCGATATGCGTTGGAGCGGTGGCCTGCCGACAACTACGAGATCGTCGTTCTGCATGATCGACCACTGACTGCGGCCGACGAAATCCGAGTCGGCAAGCTGCGCGAATGGGATCGTCAATCACCCCAATCATCGAACTTCCAATTTCGATCCGTGCAAGTTGGCCAGCCGGACGACAAACGGGGCATGACCCAACGGGATCGAGAGATTTGGAAAGCTCACGGGAAGCCCAAAAGTCCTATCCTTGCAGTGCTCTACCCCAGCACCGCTGCGGAGGTCCCCGACCGACTGATTCACGCGGGGCCGTTACGAGATTTACCGCTGGACAGCGTCGTGGATTCGCCGCTACGGCGAACCATTGCCGATCGTTTAATCAGCGGCGAATCAGCCGTCTGGATTTTCGTTCCCAGCGGTAATCAGGAGCAAGACGCTGCAGCCTATAAAAGGTTGACCGATCAGGTCGCGATCAATGAAGCGACATTGGAGTTGCCCGAGCAGGAAGAAATCGTCGAAGAGGAAGCGATTCTGGAGCAAGTCGAGATCGAGCTGAGGCTCGATTTTTCGATCGTCACTCTCAACCGTGATGATCCCAAAGAACAGTTCTTACTGAAAATGCTTTTGGGTAGCGAAGAGGACCTGAATTCGATTCAGCAACCGATGGCATTTCCCGTGCTCGGTCGCGGCCGCGTGCTCTATGCACTGGTTGGTAAAGGAATCAATGAGGAAACGATCGGCCTCGCGTCGCGTTTCATGATCGGACCTTGTTCCTGTCAAGTCAAAAACCAGAACCCGGGATTTGATCTGTTGATGACGTATCCGTGGGACGAAAAAATCGGAGCCGCCAAACTCAGCGACCCAATCCCCGAAGTCACCGGAGAGCCCGTTCTGCTAACGATCCCACCAGGCAAGTCCGCACGCCCTTGAGATGCAGATCCCGCCGTCTCGTGTCCTTACGACGATGCCATTGCCGTAAAGACTTATCGCACTGTGCCTCGCCATCCCCGCAGCAAACAGGACCGCAGCAAACAGGACCGCAGCAGACAGGACCGCAGTAGACAGGAATAAGATTGGATCGTGCGCCCTCTCAATCAAGACTCCGGCGACAATCGCTGATCTGGATTACAAGTAGCGCCAAGTTGATGCTGTCACGGATGCTATCCAATCGTCGTCAACGTATTGGTAATCGGATTTCGTTCGCGTGGTCAGTACGCCCATGCAGTGTCGCTCGACAGGACCGGTTGGCTGGCGAGAGTGTTCGCACTGGAAATTGACGTCGTTGTGCCAATAACATTGCGTCCTGCCGATGGCCGCAGGTTCGACCTTTTCGCGGTGGTGAGCAAAGAAACAGTACTCCGGTCGCTTGCTTTGGATCACGTCGCGAATGATTCCAGATCCCCATCGGTCGCTTTCGCCACCAATCCCTTGAGGTGAACCGTGGCTGAGCAGTATATCGAACTCGCTTTGGCCGAGCGATTTGCCGCAAGCGTGACTCACGTACTGGCCAATCGCAGCAGCGGATTTTTCGCCTATCGGTTCGGGGCCGCCTCCCAAAGCAGCGACGGTCAAACCGGCAACGCACGTCGTTGCTCCACTACGCAGATATTGAAACCGATCGTATCGATCGACAGCCGCCAAGGACTTTCCATCACTCTCATTGGCCAGCAGTTCGAAGTCCTCGTGGTTACCATGACAAAATACAATCGGACAACCGACGGTGTTGATGTCATCGACGGGCCCATTGAGTATTTGCTCGACCAATTCATCTTGAGCACTAGCATCCTTTGCAAAGTACTCCGCAAAACCGAGTTCCTCGGGATCTCGTTTGGCGTGTGCCTTGGTCGCACGGTCAATTCGCGTGATGTCCGGAAAATAGCCAAAATCGCCGCACTGCAGCACACCGTCGAGATGGACGTCATGGTGCCGTTGCCATAACCGACACAGTTGCAGCATCAATCGCAAGTGTCCGTGCGTGTCGCCGAAGACTGCGATGTTGACCGAATCCGTCATAGTCGTCCTACGTCCTTCATCGCCCGCTTCCGGATGTAGCCTTCGGCTTTTGCGTGCGTTGGAAATTTTCGTCGGGTTCAAACGGAAACCGATTCGAGGAGACTGTTTTACCCGTTAGCACCGCAGCCTCTTGACGCAGTCGTTGCGATTTTTCCCAAGCAACGCGCGATCTCTCGGCATCACCGGTGAGCGAAAAAATCAGATGCGCTTTGGTACGGTAGGCACTCGATAGCCGACGCAGTAGTTGTTCGCCCAACTTCGCGTCAGAAAAAATTGGTTCTCCGACTTCCTCAGCGAGAGTCAAAAAATCTTCAGCGGTTGCCAAGTTGTCCCCTGACATAGCTTCCTCTGCCGCTTCGGCACAGGTCTCGGCGAGACGTTGACGCCGAAGTTGACGATGAAACGTCCGAATCGCGTTGTCGTCAGCCCCTTTCTGACCTAAGTATTGACCATCCTTACGCCAAGTTTCCCGTCTCCAGCCTATCCAGTCATCCTTGGAGATCTCTGTAAGTCCACGTTGCAGCTCTGCTAATTCCAGACGCTTGTACTTCTCCCAGTTGACTCGAGAATCAGGGTCATAAAACTCGTCGTAGATACGACTCAAACCATAATATTTGTTGGCGATTTCATAGACGTGTCGCGATGGGTCTTGGTCACGCAATTGGTCGATTTCTTTCATGTAATTCGCAAGCGACTTTTCGTACGGTTCACTTGGATTACGTGGGGGACTGGTTTTCAGAGGAACGGTCAATTCACGTTGCTTTCCGAAATCCCAAAACGTCAATTTTGCTGTAGTAGGCAAAGTCGTTGTGTTCGGGATCGAGCAACCGACCCGACCCGACGACATTGCGTATCGCGTCACACCACCCACGTCAATTCGAAAGACTCGGTTACCACGCTGGCAACCGGTCACGGATATCGATGCGGTGACGCGCCCCTTGGATGTCATCGTAGATGAAC
>JABDKS010000199.1 GCA_013002105.1 Pirellulaceae bacterium
GATCGAGGGCGTCGCAAACCACTGCGAAACCAACACTGCGAAACCAACACTGCGAAACCAACACTGCGGAACCAACACTGCGGAACCAATTCCGACTTGCTGGTCGCAGCCAATGTTAACTTTCGCAAGACCGGCTTGATCTACGGAGCACTGACGGTCGGCATTTCAAGCATGTTTGGATCTTTTCTAGGCCAGTACCTGTCCTAACGCGGCTTTGCCAGGCCAGGTACTGGCCTACGCGTAACTACAATCGTTGCTAAAAGTGCTTTAGGCTCCCGTACTGCTGTTCCCGCCGCCCAACACGGCGCTCCAACACGCACCCCACACCAGTGCTCGGCAAGCAGTCGTCGTTCGGCGTCGCGGGGAACCAGCAAAGTTGCCGCTGTCGCGTTAGAGTCCTTGTCGCCCAAGTGTGAACAATGGCTGGAGCAAGTTGCTTTGGCAGCAATGGCCTGGCTGGCTAACTGACTCTAGTGTTGCCGATTGCCAACGCAGCGCGACGACGGCGCTCGTTCGTATCGCCCGCCGCCGATTTTCTCAACGCCCAGCGAAAAATAGAATTTGTCGCGGCCGAACGCTTACGCTTCTCATTATTGGGCGATCAACGCAAACGATCATCAAGACAACCGCATTCCAGCCGAAGCAACGCAATCGTCAGTCGGTTGCCATTTGCGTTTCGTGTTTGAGCATCTCGTCTCCCTATGCCTTCTCATCCGCGATCGATGGCGGAACCGTGCCCCAGATTTTCTCCGCGTATTCTAAAATAGCGCGGTCACTGGAGAACTTCCCCATATTCGCCGTGTTCAGGATCGAGCGTCGGGTCCATTCCTCCTGATCCAGGTAAACCCGCCCAACCTCTTCTTGGGCCTCGATATAACTGCGATAGTCCGCCACGACGAAATAGTAATCGCCATCATCTAGAAGCGCCCTGCGGATTGGATCGAACAGATACGGATTGTCCGGCGAGAAATACCCGCCACCGATCATATCGATCACTTTCTTGAGTTCTGGGTCATTTCGATAGAACTCATACGGCTGATATCCTTTTTTCTTGAGATCGCCCAACTCCTTGTGCGTAAGCCCAAAGATGAAAATATTCTCATCTCCCACCTCCTCCTTGATCTCGATATTCGCACCGTCCAGGGTGCCGACAGTCAAAGCGCCGTTGAGGGCAAACTTCATATTCCCGGTACCCGAGGCCTCCATCCCGGCAGTTGAAATCTGCTCCGACAGATCCGACGCAGGGATCACTTTTTCCGCCTGTGACACACAATAGTTTGGCAGGAAAACAACCTTCAAGCGATCCTTCATATCCGGATCGTTGTTCACCACCGAGGCCACCGAATTGATCAGTTTGATGATCAGCTTGGCCTGGACATACCCCGGCGCCGCCTTGCCCCCGAACATCACCGTTCTGGGGACCACCGTCTTTTCGGGATGCTGCTTGATCCGATTGTACAGGGTGACCACATGGAGCAAGTTGAGCACCTGTCGCTTGTACTCATGCATCCGTTTCACCTGCACATCGAACAGGGTATCTGGATCGATTTCAATCCCGGTCTTTCGCAAGATATACTTCGCCAACGATTGCTTGTTCTTCAGCTTTACCTGACGCCAGGCCTGCCGGAACACCGGATCTTCTGCCCGGGGCACCAACTTTTTCAATTCGAACAAGTCCGTGATCCAATCCGAGCCGATGGTCTCGGAAATCAAATCTGCCAAATGCGGATTCGCTTGCAAAAGCCATCGTCGGGGAGTAATTCCGTTCGTGATGTTCTTGAACTTCCCTGGGTAGAACTCATGAAACTCTTTGAACAAACTGGTTTTCAAAATATGCGTATGAAGAGCCGCAACCCCGTTCACCGAATGACTGCCCACGATGGCCAAATGCGCCATGCGAATTCTCTTGTGCGTGTTCTCCTCGATGATCGCCATCTTTTCCAACAATTCCGGATTCTCGGGATACCGCTCTTTCAACAATTTCAGGAACCGATGATTGATCTCGAAAATGATCTCCAAATGCCGCGGCAAGAGCTTTCCCATCAGACTTGCCGACCAGGTTTCGAGGGCCTCCGGCAAAACGGTGTGATTCGTGTACGCGAATGTGCGAACGCAAATATTCCAGGCGCCCTCCCAATCCAGGTTTTCCTCGTCGACCAGGATACGCATCAACTCCGCAATACTGATCGCCGGATGCGTATCGTTTAACTGAATCGCCACCCGATCGGGGAAATTGACAAACGACTTGTTCGCCTTTTTGAAACGCCGCATGATGTCCTGAAACGTGGCCGCAACCAGGAAATACTGCTGCTTCAATCGCAACTCCTTACCCTGTTCCGCCTCATCGCTTGGATACAGGATCTTGGAGATATTCTCGGTCATCGCCTTGGCTTCCATGGCGCCCATATAGTCTCCCCGATTGAAGAAATCGAGGTTGAGGCTTTTGCTGGAAACCGCGGCCCATAAACGCATATTGTTCACATTGTCGTTGCCATAACCGGGCACCAAAGTATCGCACGCCATGGCGTTGACATTGTCCGTATCCACCCACCGGTAACGCGTCTTTCCAGCATTGTCGGTGTACTGCTCGGAGCGACCGTAAAACTTCACTGTCGATAAAAATCCCGCACGTTTGATTTCCCAAGGATTGCCGTATCGCAACCAATTATCACACTCCTCGACCTGGTACCCGTCCACGATGGTCTGATAGAAAATCCCGTAATCGTAACGAATCCCATAACCGTATCCCGGGATCTTCAAGCAGGCCATGGAATCCATGAAACAGGAAGCCAGACGACCAAGTCCACCGTTGCCGAGCCCGGGATCCCATTCCTCTTCCGAGAGTTCCTCGATATCGAAGCGGAGATTCGAAAGCGTCTTTTGACACTCATCCTTCATCTGCAGACTAGTGATGTAATTCTTCAGGAAACGACCCGGGAGAAATTCCATGGAAAGATAATAAACCCGCTTTGCCTTGCGATCGTAGTGTGATCGCTGCGCTCCGAACCACTTTTCTAAAAGCCGTTCCCGAACGCTGTACGCGAGGCCCTTGTAATACGTATCTTTTCTCGGTGGTTCGAAATCATTTCCGACGGTGGATATGATGTGATTCTGAATGCTCTTGAGCAGGGAATCCTTTTCCCCCTTCACGTCAGATTCGGGCGTACGCGTTTGTGAAGGCATATCGTTTTTCTCCGTTCAATGATATTTAGATTGTTAAGACGTTATCGCGAAGATAATGAATCGACCGCAATGGCCCAATGGAACCGAATCGATCCGCGGCATCAATTCCGTTTTCCCTCATTTCACTCGGGCACCAAACCAGGCTGTCAGTTCCCGGCCTACATCGAATCAACCCTCTTCCTTGTACATTTCCGAGGGCAAGTCGTTCTTGATCTCAAGAGCCGGCGTCAGAACACCGTTGTCAATCGTCAACTTCGGGGAGTTAAAGATCTGCTTGATGGTCTCGATAGAAGCGAACTCCTTGTTCTTTTTTGCCACCTCGTCGTTCACGAGATCATTGATTTTCTGTTCGAAAATCAACTCGTCCACCTGTTCGAACGGGATCGCGTTTGAACGAGATATCGTCCGCCTCGGTGTATTTCCTGATATGTTCCCCGTCCAGCGTGACCCGCGCACTGAGACACATTCTTTGATCACCCAATGATAGGGATTTGAATCCCGGGGTGACGGCTAGACTAACCGAAACCGTCCGTTGGGTCCACTTGTCGCGTGTCATCACGTGGCTCAGCAAAAAGACAGTGATTGCGAAGCCGTGACGTTGCGATCGCTCGTCGATTCAAATGATTGACCTGTCGGTAGAAAGCAGTTGCGATCAATCGACTGCGTTGAATCCCCACTAACCGCCGTTGCCAAACACAAAGGCAAACTGTCCCGCAGCGACATCGATGCATCCAATCATTCGATTGAATAGGTCGGCCCATGAAATCCGCAGATGCATGGGTAGCTGGAGGGCCTATTCTCGGTCGAGAGCGAGTTCAGGTAGTGCGAAGCCGGCAGAAAAGTGAGGCGAACCGGCGACGCCGCACAGCAGGTGCCGCACGGAGTGTTCCTCCATCAGAGTGGCGTACCACGCATGAAGGGCTAACGAGGTAAGCGGTGCGGCGATACTTTCGATCCGAGACACAAATGTGCTCGGTCGTTTCGATGTCGGCATCAAGATCAGGCGGTCGGCCAATCGGCACGAACAGTTCGTCAAGGCATCGCCGACGAGCTTGCGAGAGTTCGGCATAATTATTCGTTCCGGTCAGAAAGATCTCCGGCGTCGAAAGCATGCCAGTTCGGATGAGATGTATCCCTGCCAAACGCGTGGAAGTCCCCTTTTCGCAGCGTTCATTGCTCAGCAGATTTTTCTGGCCAGGCGCGTTTCACGTCGGATGAGTTTTTGGATAGTACGGGGACCGCGGCAAAGCGATCGATCGGACTCCAAGAAAGCGACGCAACCGTCGTACAATTCCGCCTCGTCCCACTTTTACAACCCAATGTGATCCGCACTCAGTCCAAGTGCTCGCGGAGACAAGCAAGCACACGCTTGGGACTGAGAATGCCCATGACCGTGCCGTCCATCTTCAGCACGGGTACGTGCCGATGGCCGGCAACCGCGATGGCTGCTACCGCCGTTCCGATCGGATCGGTCTCGTAAACCACCATAGGATCCGATGTCATGACCTCACGAACCGGACTCGTTGACTTTTGGGGAAACTGCTCGGCAACCTTCTCCAAGAAGTCACGTTCTGTAAAGATTCCCACCAGCTTTTGATCTTCAACCACCAAAAGACTGGAGACTTTCGATTCAGCAAGTGCCTGCGTCGCCTCGCGTATCGACGAGTCTGCGGTCAACTGAACGAATGGCTTCGACCGGATGATGCTTACCGACTCTTCGGCGAGCACACGTTGAAACTCAGTCGCATACTCGACCGGCTCGTAATTGCTAAGCGGATCCTCAAATTGGTCCGGTTCCGTAGGGGCATCATCTGCCATTTCGTCAAGCTCCTTCGCGTTGTTTCATCCATGGCTTGCTGCCAAGTCGTTGCACCAAAACTTGCTGTGGAAAACACTCTGCCAAATACTCGAAGATTCCTCGCTGTCCCGTCACACCGATCAATTGGCCGTCGTCACCGGTCACGCAGATGAATCGCAATCCATCCTCTTCGATGGCATCCCAGACACGTGAGATCGGGGCGCTCGATGGCAGCGACAGAAAACTGGGGTCGGAAAAGTCGCCAACCGTTTGGTCATCCAGGCCTTCTTGCCGCGATAAAGCGGCCAGCAGCGACTGTTCCGTGAAGATTCCTGACGCGGTGCCGGATTGGTCGACAATCACCGCACAGCCGAGCGACTTTTCTCGCATCAAGCCGACGGCTTCTTTGATGGTCGTATCCGAACGGACGATGATTGCGTCGCGTAGTGCAAGGCTACTGACTTGGTCCTGCTCTAGGTCTTCGCGAAATCCCATCGTAGTTTCTCCTTGGTTAATGTCGCCAGTATAGCAGTTTTGCGTGGTTCAAATAAGCAGTCAACCACGAACGCCGGCGACCGCTGTCTTTGCGCTCGCGCGCCGACGAAGCGATCGTGTACTGATAACTGCTGGAACGGATGAACGTAGGATCTATGTCTGCTTAGGTAGCCGACTCTGAATCGTGCGGGCAAAGCGAGTTGGGATGCGATCTGCAATCCGGCATGTGGTCCACTCTGGTACCGACGCAGAATGAATTTCATCGGCGTCTCCGGCTGACCCAATCCGACAGTAGCATTGCTCGTGAACGGAAGAAAAAACAACGCCGTCAGCTTGCGAGGGTTGGGAGCTTGTCTCCCTCGCGTCTCTTGCGGTCAGAACGAGTGCGGGAAGACTGTGGCGCGGACAAGGAATCCATTTCAACTTTGATGCACGTATCTAAAACGCTTGATAGCCTGTTGTTTGCGCCGTCTAATGCTCGGTTGAGCTTTTCTTGACCGCACGCGATTGGACATTCGCATGATCAGAATCTGCGACTTCGCCACGATGGGTCGTGGGTAATGCGATGTCCAGTGGCCATCAGTTGAAGCCGTGGTACAAAAAACCAGAAACGCATTATGCAAAAAATTTGGCAGAACTTGTCGACGACGCCCTACGCACAGTCCCCAACTGCCCCCGCTACATCTGGGAAAGCCGTAGACGAGACTCTGGCACAACGACTGCACAGGCTGACGTACACGAGTTTGCGACTTGTAATGGCCATTGTCGCAATCCTCTTGCCCGTCGTGTTTCTGGTGTCTGCGTATTGGGTTGGAATGCAAGAATCGATCAGCGCATTTTACCACACGGCTATGCGTGACGTGTTTGTTGGCGCTGTTTTCGCTATCGGCCTTTGTCTCTATGCGTACAAGGGGTACAACAATCTCGAAAACACATGTCTGACCGTTGCCGGTCTGTTTTTATTTGGCGTAGCGCTGGCCCCTACGACGGCGCCTCCGGGCAATCCGAATTGGGACTTGCCCGTAGTCCACAACATTTGCGCTGTTGCATTCTTCGGTTTGATTGCCGTTGTCTGTATCTTCGCACGCAATCACGGATTGCAGTCATCGGCAAACAACGACGCATCGTATGACGTTTCCTATCGTTTTGCGTACAACGTCACGGCCGCGTTGATGATCGTTGTTTTGTTGGTCGCACTTCTGCTGCAACTAGTGGGCAAGGTGTGGGGAATCACTTTCTCGTCATCCACGTTTTGGATCGAGGCTGCGTCGGTGTGGGTATTTGCCGGCTATTGGTGCGTCAAGAGCCGCGAATTGAAAGGCCTAGGGTAATTCGTGTCGATCCTTGCCAATTCAGTGACGCTCGTGTTATCGACAATCGCTTGCGGAGGCTGTCTCCTCGGCTTTGCTCTCAGTCGCCGTGCGGTTGGCGGAACGTATTTGGACCAGGTTTGTTCGCGTCGTCGAACCCAAGAAATTGTCGCCAAGATGACCGATCCGCAAGTCACCGCACACTTGTATGTAACAGTGTGTTTGGACACCGTATTTCCCGTTTGCTATGGCCTAATACTTGCTGGATCGGCACTTCGCACGAGTCTGCTAGATGGCATTTGGCCAGTTTTGCCAGCCGCCTGCGCAGTGCTGTTTGACTACATGGAGAATATGACCCATTTCATTGCACTCAGGACGAGAAAGGTTCCGAAAATCAAGCCGTTGCTCTCGATCCTGAAATGGACATTTCTGGTCGTCGCATTAGCGACGCCTCTATTCTTGGTTTTTGCGGCCGAATAGATCGCTTGTTTTCAAAAAAGCGAATGAACATTCTGGACATTGAAGTTCACGGTGGTGTAGGTAGCGTAAACGCCGATTTTCAGTCGAGATGAAGATCAGATGGAGCGACGCTGGCCATGTAGCGAGCCAAATCGCGGGGATGTCGCACCGATAGATTCAGGATAAAGAGGTGCGTAGCAAGCGACGGGCGACCGAGCTACAGCATTCTTAGATTGATTGTAGCTTACGCCCTATTCTGGCGCGACTTTGCCAGGACCTGTCCTGGCCTACGATCATCGCGTCTTTTTATTGAAACTGCACTAGGCAGCGCGTCGATCGGACCGAAACCAACTACGAATTCGCTCCGTGGTTTCGACATCGACATCGACATCGCCGTCACCGTCGGGCGATCGGTCCATCGGCACGATCGTTCGCTAAAGCAGCGCGGGCAGTTCGCGAAAGTTCGGCGTTTGGATGGGATCCGGCGCGAACAATCGCGGAAATATTGCCGACATCGACATGAATTTCATTTCGTTGGAAACGAATTCCTGTCAACCGTTAGAAAGTCGCCTTGTCGCAGCGTCGAAAGCTCGGCTGACTTTTGTGACGAGACGCGGAATTGTAAAGCAATTTTTTAGATTACAGCAATTCATGGACCAAAATAATGTGAGGCGAACATTGAGTTTCATGAGCAGCCAAAACGGAAGACATTGTGTTCGTGAAGGATTGATGAAAATGTCGAGTGCGAGCCCCTGCTGGCACGCGCGATGCTCGTGCTTGATGTCACGAGGACATTGGGTCCCATCGAAACAACTGCTCATGTATCGAAATCGAAAGGCTCGCCAATGACGGGTTCGTCAACCTCCGAGGAGAAAGACGTGCAGCCAAGAGGTGAAACAGAAGGCTTTCGTGGTGATTGGGCCAGCGCTGAGATTCAAAAGTTGCTCGATCAAATGCTGTCGCTTCGAGATCACATCTGCCAAGCCGAGCGAGACTACGCCGGGCGGATTGAGAAATTGATCGACAATCGCAAGGCGAGCGCGAAAAACTTGGTCCAATACGTCGCGCTTCGACAACAGGACCTCCGATCGCTTCAAGAGGATTTGCTTCGCCGCGGCTTGTCGTCGCTAGGGCGTTGTGAATCAAATGTCCATGCGACATTGAACTGTGTGATTGACGTTCTGTGCCGGCTTTCCGGGCAGAGTCCGTGTTCATTCGCGCCGGTCGAAGTCAGTTTCTCGAAAAGTCGCGAGCTTCTGAAACGGGCCACCGACGCACTGTTTGGTCATCAACCTGGGATCGGAGCCGCACATATTATGGTCACGATGCCGAGCGAAGCTGCGCGGGATCGCACACTCATTTCTGGCTTGGTCGCGCAAGGGATGGACTGCATGCGAATTAATTGCGCTCATGATCAGCCCTCAGAATGGCAGCAAATGATCGTGAATTTGCGACACGCATGCGGAGAACAACACCGAGAATGCAAGGTTTTGATGGATCTTGCTGGCCCCAAGTTGCGAACCGGTCCGATTGAACAGGGGCCCGCCGTGGTCAAATGGCGTCCCAGGCGAGACAAACTTGGTCGCGTCATGACGTCGGCGCGGATTTGGCTGCGCGAAGAGGGCTCGACAGTTTCGCCGCCGCTGCCGGCAACTGCCTCGATTCCCGTTGCCGCTGAGTGGTTCAAAGACTTGCGGCCAGGCGACCAGGTTCGCTTTGACGATGCACGCGGCCGGCACCGAGTCATTCGAATTGTCGGACGAACATCGCGAGGTGTTTGGGGCGAAACTGATAAGACGGCTTACGTCGTCCCGAACACCAAAATTTTTCGCCGGTCAAGCGATGGCACGTCATCGTCCGAACCTGGCCGGATCGGCGCGATTGGTCCGTCGGAGCAATCAATTGTGTTGCATCAAGGTGACCGACTGATCCTAGGCGATAGCGAAACCCTCGGATCACTAGCGAAGTACGATCAAGACGGACAAGTGATCTTTCCAGCGACCATCGGATGCACGCTTCCAGAGGTCTTTCGGGATCTAAAACGGGGCGATCGTGTGCTGTTGGATGACGGAAAGATTGCGGCATCCGTCGAGCAGATCGATCAGCAATACGCTGAGTTGACCGTGATCTCGGCCAGCCCGACGGGAACGAAATTAAGATCCGACAAGGGAATCAATCTGCCCGATACGCGTCTGCATCTAGATGCGTTGACGAAAAGAGACATTGCCGATCTCCAGTTCGTCGTCGAGCATGCGGACATGGTCGGATATTCGTTCGTGCGAACTGCGGAGGACGTGGAGCAGTTGCAAAGTGAACTGGCGCGTCTCGGCCGCCCCGAAATGCCGATCGTATTGAAAATTGAGAATCGACAGGCTTTTGACCACTTGCCGTCACTTTTGTTGACTGCAATGCGCAGTCCAATCAGCGGCGTGATGATCGCGCGAGGCGATCTTGCTGTGGAACTTGGCTGGCAGCGTTTGGCCGAAGTTCAGGAAGAGATTTTGTGGATGTGCGAGGCTGCGCACATGCCCGTCATTTGGGCGACTCAAGTTTTGGACAACCTGGCAAAAACGGGGATTCCATCGCGGGCCGAAATTACCGATGCGGCGATGAGTGTGCGAGCCGAATGCGTCATGCTCAACAAAGGTCCGCATATTCTTGAGGCCGTTCGACTGTTGGTCGATATCCTCGGTCGAATGCAAGATCATCAGATCAAAAAGCGCCCGTTGCTGAGACGACTGCATCTAGCCGATGACCTGATGCCTACCGAGATCGCAAAACCAGCGATGACCGCCATGGCCGACTTACGATGATCACCAAGCAAACCCAGTTTCGTCGCGATCTACCCGATTCGCTGTCAGATCTCGTCGATTTGGCATACGACTTACGCTGGAATAATTGCACCGCGGCACGCACCATTTGGTGGCATCTCGATCCCACGGTCTGGCAGCGTACCGAGAACCCATTGCTGGTGTTACGGTCGGCAAAGCAAGAGCGGTTCGATTCCTTGACAAATGAAGGGACGGCGCAACGCGCGTTGGAGTCGTGGCGTCGCGAAGTGAGTGCCTACTACAACCGCGAGCCCGCGTTTGCGAAGCGCGATAATAGTCAGGCACTGCAAAGAGTTGCTTATTTCAGCATGGAATTTGGGCTCGGTGAGTCGCTGCCAATTTACTCAGGCGGATTAGGGATGCTGGCCGGTGACCACCTGAAAACCGCCAGCGATCTTGGTGTTCCGTTGGTTGCAGTCGGTTTGCTCTACCAACAAGGTTACTTTCGCCAGGTCATTGGCGCCGATGGAGAGCAGTTGGAAGCGTATCCATTTAACGATCCAGGTTCGCTACCGATTCGGCCTGTGGCCGATGAAGATGGTCGATGGCGGCGCGTCGAGTTGCCTTTGCCGGGCCGGTTGCTTTCGCTGAAAGTGTGGGAAGCGAGGGTGGGTCGTGTAAGACTTTACCTGCTGGATTCCAATGATGAAATGAACACGGCTTGGGACCGCGGCATCACCGCCCAGTTGTACGATGCAGGTCGCGACAAACGCTTGTTGCAAGAGCTTGTTCTGGGAGTTGGCGGTTGGTATCTGATCGAACAATTTGGAATCGATGTTGACGTTTGCCATCTGAACGAAGGGCATGCTGCGTTCGCTGTCTTCGCACGCGCGGCAGGATTCGCAAGCAAGCACGGCCTGCCGCTCCGGGTCGCCTTCACCGCAACACGGGCCGGCAACCTGTTCACGACCCACACGCCGGTGGAAGCTGCGTTCGACTGCTTTGATCCAAATCTGCTGGCCAAGTACGCACAACCATTTTTGGATAACGTTGGGCTGGATTTTGAGACCCTGCTCCGATTGGGACGACGCAATCCAAGCGATCAAACCGAACCATTTAATATGGCGTGGCTCGCGATGCGCGGTTGTGGTCAAGTCAACGCAGTCAGTGAACTGCACGGTGCCGTCAGCCGCGATTTGTTTGGCATGATGTTTCCGCGTTGGCCTCGAACACAGGTTCCCGTCCGTGCGATCACCAATGGTGTGCATGTGCCAACCTGGGCATCGCAGCGGGCGTCAAAAATCTGGAGTGACGACAGTGACTGTCCACTGTGGCTCGATGCCTTGGACCAAGTAGCCGATCCGGTTCGGAAACGGTCGCCGCAAGAGCTCTGGACTTTCCGTACGGAGCAACGCCACGCTTTGCTGCGGTATGTCGAAGATCGATACCTGATGCAACTGAAGCAGCAAGGACGAGAAGTTCCAGCACCAGGTTCGCTTCTGGATCCCAACGTTCTGACGATCGGATTTGCACGGCGATTTGCTACCTACAAACGAGCCGGTTTGCTGCTCTCGGATCCCGACCGATTGAAGCGGATTCTGCTGAACCAGCAACATCCAGTCCAACTGTTGGTTGCGGGAAAAGCGCATCCGAATGACGGCTACGGCAAGGCCTTCGTTCAACAGATGAATCAATTCTTTGCCGATCCAAGTCTCGGCCATCGGGCAATCTTTTTGGAAGATTATGACATGCTGCTGGGACAGCATTTGGTCGCCGGCGTCGATGTCTGGTTGAACACTCCCCTGCGTCCCAACGAAGCATGCGGGACAAGCGGCATGAAAGTGTTGGTAAACGGAGGCCTGAACGTTTCGGTTCTGGACGGTTGGTGGGACGAGGCGGTTGATCCCAATAGTCCTGACAACCAACCTGGCTGGATCGTCGGTACGCGGCAATCGGGATCCGTTGATGAAGTCAATCGTCGAGACGCAGCCAGTCTGTATGAATTACTCGAGCAGAAGGTGATTCCAGAATTCTACGACCGTGATCAAGACGGTATTCCGCATCGATGGGTGGAACGCGTCAAAAAAAGCATGACGGAACTGACGCCGCAGTTTAGCGCAACGCGAATGATGCATCAGTATATCGATCAAGCCTATCTTCCCGCAGCATGCCAATTCGCAAACCGGTCCGCGGATGATGCGAAAGTTGCAAGCGACATCCTACGGTGGAGCGATCAGATAAATGCGCATTGGAATCATGTCCGCGTGGGGCAAGTCCGGCATTGGGAGGACGAGCAGTACCAGCATGTCAGCGCCGAATGTTGGCTTGATGACCTTACGCCCGACGCGATTCGTGTCGAGATGTATGCAGAGTCCAGTACTGCTGACACTCCGAGCACGGTCGAGATGGAGTGCACACGCGAACTTCCAGGATCAGTCAATGGATTTCTTTTCAGCGTCAAAATCAATCATGACCGTCCCCTCAGTGACTTTACTGTACGTGTGATTCCTTATCACCCGCTCGCTAACGTGCCAATCGAAAACCAGCGCATTGTGTGGCAATCTTAGGTCGGCAATGCGAGAGTTTGAAATCCTTCACGAAGTCGTCCAATCAACAAAGGGCTGCACGTAAAAAGTGATCAATGCGGTTTGCCGCGACATTGGAGACTGTCGGTTGCGGGGTCTTATCACTCTCGTGATGGCGGTGAACATCATTGACTTTGGGGTGACCAAATTCGAGTGCAAATGGTATAAACGATTTCGGCCGTCGCGAAGCCAATGTGTGCATGAATGTTGCTTCAATGGCGGATGGGGGGAAACCGCACAGACGAAAACCGCACAGACGAAAACCGCACAGACGAAACTGCACAATCAGAGACGGTCCGGATCACAGTCGACGACTGTCTGTTTTGACCGGGCGCACGACGTGCGGTGCCTAATCAAAAGCGAAGAGTTTTACTAATTAAGCCAACCTTTTTGGAGACAGGAAATGTCGGGAACACTTCAAATGTCGGCGTCAGTGACAGATTTGCTCGGCGAAGACGCGGGATTCTTGCTTGACCACCAATGCCAGGCGATATCGAAAGAAGCATTGCATTTGCCGTCGCCCGATGTCGTCGAGCGGATCTACGCGATGAGTGACCGCAAGCCGAGAGTTCTGGTTAACTTGCAACGCATCTTCGGACATGGTCGGTTGAAAGATTCCGGCTACGTATCGATTCTTCCGGTCGACCAAGGCATTGAGCATTCCGGCGGCGCTTCGTTTGCTCCCAATCCAGCGTATTTTGATCCGGAGAATATTGTCAAACTGGCGATCGAAGGCGGCTGCAACGCGGTTGCGTCCACGTTTGGGGTGTTGGGAATCGTTGCCAAAAAGTACTCCCACAAAATTCCGTTTATCGTGAAGATTAATCACAACCAACTGCTGACGTATCCGAACACGTTTGACCAAGTGATGTTTGGTAGCGTGCAACGAGCCTATGACATGGGCGCGGCGGCGGTCGGTGCGACGATTTATTTTGGTTCACCTGAATCGAATCGTCAAATTGTTGAGGTGGCTCAAGCATTCGAACATGCCCACGAACTTGGCATGGCGACGATCCTGTGGTGCTACTTGCGAAACAGCGCCTTCAAGGCCGACAAAGATTATCACGTGGCCGCTGATCTCACCGGCCAAGCCAACCATCTGGGAGTAACGATTCAAGCGGACATCATCAAACAGAAGCTTCCGGAGAATAATGGCGGATACAATGCGGTGAAATTTGGAAAAACATCACCGCTGGTCTATGACGATTTAACGACTGATCATCCGATCGATCTGTGTCGATACCAGGTCGCGAATTGTTACATGGGGCGTTGCGGCTTGATCAATTCGGGAGGGGCGTCCAGCGGCGCTGGCGACCTGGCTCAAGCCGTGAAAACCGCGGTCATCAACAAACGTGCTGGCGGCATGGGACTGATCAGCGGCCGCAAAGCGTTTCAGCGGCCAATGGATGAAGGAGTCGCATTGCTGAACGCGATTCAGAACGTTTATCTGGATGCCGAAGTAACGGTCGCGTAACGAGAGCCTGGTGATCGATTCATCGCGTGCGGTCAAAACTGAAACGAGCACGGTGGCCAAAATTCACTGTGCTTCCTTGCGTGGTAAGCCTGGGTTGTCGGCCGCGACCGATGTCGATTTTGGTCAGTGGTCGAATCAATACTGGTCGAATCGTTCTCTGTCTTGTTAATCAAGAGAGAAGGTGTCGTTTCGCAAAGTCAAATGTTGCATCCGATGACACCATCGCGTTAATCGAATGCAAAACAGTTCGTGGGCGTTTCGTTCGCACACGACCCAGCCCGAACCGGACGGATTTGACGTAATTCGCTGCCAACACTAATCTTGTCTGAAACGGTCGAGCCGAGAGTTGTCTGCATCAAGTTCGTTCCGGGGAGATCAGTCGCCGAACAACCTGGTGGATTATTGAGGTTCGAACCTCGGTTACGCGAACGATTCTGGGCAGGTTGATTGATGAATGCTCAAATGGCACACTTGATTTTGATGAGCGTGCGATACAGGAGCATCGCCAGTAGCCGAAGAATGGACGCGACGCCAATTCGCACGGATCAAATACGAGTGAACCGCGGAATCTCGCGAGTTTATTTAGACGACAGCGCTGCGACGCAATGAACGTTGATTCACAAATCGCTGATTCACAAATCTCGGTCCGTGATGCCGTTGAAGGAGACGTCGAGCAGATCCGCAGAATCTTTCAGGCGGCCTACGGTGATGATTATGCTTTTCCGCAGTTTTTTGATGCGGCCTATCTGAAAAAACAAATCTTCAGTGATGATTGTATGATGCTGGTTGCGGTCGACGAATCCAGCGGCGAATTGCTGGGCACAGGATCGGTTGTATTTGACGTGGGTGCGTTTACGGATCTGCTAGGCGAATTTGGCAGGCTTGTTGTACATCCCGACGGGCGTGGGCGCGGAATCGCAACGGAATTGATGAATGTGCGATTAGCGCGTGTGGCCGAACACCTCCATGTTGGATTGGCCGATAATCGTGTGGAGCACGTTTACTCGCAGAAAATCTCACTGCATCACGGCTTTGCACCGGTAGGCTATTTGCCGATTCATAACGGTGAGCCAGTCGCATTGTTCGCACGTTTTTTCAACGACTCCCTGAGTCTTCGGCGAAATCATCCGCACATCGCCCCGCCAATTCACTGGCTGGCCGATGCGGCCATGCGCAACGTGGGCCTGACGTGTGATGTGATTGTCGACGAATCTGCAGTTGCCTATCCCTCGGATGACGACTTCGAGGTCGAGGAGATGACTGCCAAGGGATATGCACGGCTGTTACGATTTGAGCGCGGTCGATTGCGAAATCGCGGCATCTTTGGTCCGGTCAAACTACATTTCGGATCTCGAGCGTTACGTCGCCATAATACAAATTACCTGTTGGCCAAATGCAGAGGACAACTAGTCGGCGCCATCGGCTACTCACGCGATCCAAATATCGATAACGCAGTCCGTATTTTTGAACTCATTCACTTAAACGAACGGCCAGTTCGGTATCTTCTTTCACAACTGGAACATCGATGTCGGAAATGGGGCGTTGACTACATCGAAACCGACGTCAGTGCCGATGCCCCGCGGTTGCAAAAAACGTTACTCGAACTCGGTTTCCTACCCTTGGCTTATGTTCCAGCCGGCGTTTTTCACTACGTCGAGCGACTCGACGTAGTGCGTATGGCACGTTACTTCGTGCCGCTTTCGATGGACAACGTCTGCTTGGTCGAGTCCATGCAGCCCATCGCGCGTCGAGTGATCGAAAATTTCCGATCTCAGTGGATCGAACCCATGCTCGCCGCACCGCTGCCCCAGACCTTTCTCTTTCAGGGGCTCAACACGGAACAGACCGCCTGTTTGGCCAATCTGTTTCAACAAGTGAAAATTGATGCGAATCAACCGATTACCCATCAAGGTGCTCGTGACGGTAAAGCCTATGTGCTAATCGCCGGAACGGCTCGGATTGTCGTCGACAAGGGTGCCACCGATGTCGTAAGCAGCGGAGAGTTCGTGGGTGAATTCTCGCTGCTCAATAACGCGCCACACGGCGCCGATGTTCGGACTCTCGAATCCTGTGAATTGGCGATGATCAAGAACGAAGATCTCACCCATTTGATTCAAGCACGTGGCGACATCGGCTGCATTCTCTATCGGAACTTGGCCATCGGACTAGGCGAAAAGCTAAAGCGATCGGCAATACCGGAGAAACTCGAATGACGGGGGCAATTCGCTCCGACAGGTCAGTAAATCAACCGGTCCGAGGTAACCACCTCGGCCGGTTTGCGTTTCCAACCAAGGTATCGGGCGTCCTCATCCAGGGACGCTTCTACTTACTCGTTTCTCGTCTCGCCAGGGATGAACCCGAGAGAGTTCTGTTTTGCTGACCTCACTGCGTCCACCGAAACCGGCTCTAGTTTTCACTGGGACGACCGAGACAAGCTGGTAGCAGGACGAAGCGATTTGCGAAAGCTATGATTGAGGATTCAAGAGGGTTGCAAAATGTTCGGCGCGCAGCAGTTCATTGACAGCGCGTTGCGTCTATCGATCGCATGATCCGATCTGATGTTATCGCATACGACACTGACTCCACTTGTGCAAGCACTTAACGGCTGGCTTGGGATCATTGCTTGGCGTTCTCGCGTACCTCGAACTCTGGCACCGTAAATGGCTGCGTGACTCGATCCATTGGACCGCGAAAGGCGTCGGGTTGGTATTCATATTTGTATTGGGCCGATGCAAACTGCTTCTTCAGTTCCTTGACCAACATATCAGCGTTGGTAGATTAAAGACCTGCCGCATTCATTAGTCC
>JABDKS010000203.1 GCA_013002105.1 Pirellulaceae bacterium
CCTTCGATGGTGGAGTCGGCATCGGTGTGGATGTCGCCGCTTTGGATCATTTGGGCGAACCGACCGAGCAATTGGTTGGTCGCATCGGTCTCGACACAATCGCGACAAAAGTCTTGGATCGATTTCCCACTGATCTTTTCAACATACCGTGGATAGGCTTTGACGCGCTGGATCAGTTCGCGTCGATTCAGTTCGGGGTGGAACTGCGTGCAGTAGATCGGTTTTCCGTCGACACGGAAGGCTTGATTGCGAACCTTTTCTGAGGACGCTAATAAGGTCACACCATCGGGAAGCCGCGTCACACAGTCTTGATGTCCCATTGGCGCCAGGAAGGTTTCACCCAGAGGCGCAAAGAGCGGATCCAATTTGCCTCGGTCGGTTAATCGTACTGCGACTGCGCCGAGTTCGGCACGCTGCAAATCGGTGACGACTTCACCACCGAGAGCTTTGGCCATGGCCTGGAAACCCCAGCAGGAGGCAAAGGTGGGTTTGTTCAGCTCCACCAATTCTTTCATTGCGTCGAGTGCTGGCTCTAACCAGGGGCCGCCTTGGGCGACCGAGTAGTCACCGCTCCCGCCCAGTAGCACCACATCGACGCGGTCCAACTCTTCGACCGATGGTGGGCCAGAGAGCAGGTCATGAACTTCGATTTTGCCCGCGTCGACATTGAGGGCTCGGGCGAAACAGTTGACTTCTTGCCGCCGCATCGGATCGTCGGCGTCACGAACCTGCAGTAGCAAAAAATGATCCATGGATGACGCTCGGGCAACGCGATCGGGGTGGCCGGCGTCGCGAGTGGCGGCGCCGGAGCCTGGAGGCATCCCCATGTTGTATCAGCAAGCAGCCGGATGAGTTTGGGGAACCGGCAAAATCAGCCCCGCGGCAGATATTATCGCTACCAGAGCCATGGGGGCAGGCAGCGGCGAACCAAAATGCTGCCATCAACGTCCGGTCAATTTAGGTCGGGAGAAACACGCATATTTTGATCGGTAGTCAACCTGCAAATGGCTCGATATACTTCTCAGTCACAGCAAGCAACCAGCAGCCGAAGTGGCGGAATTGGCAGACGCGCCGGATTCAAAATCCGGTGGGATCAATCCCTTGAGGGTTCGAGTCCCTCCTTCGGTACTTGTTGATTAGAAACGACTTACGGCGCTTTGCCGTGAGTCGTTTTTTTGATAGACATTGGCGCTTTTAGTCGTCCACTTTGTAGCGGTTGCCTGTTAGATCCGACCGCTGAAGCGGACGACGTAGATTTGCGGCAGAGTATTACTGATCGATGTCCAATCGTCGCCTTGGTTGTCGCTGATCCACAGGCCGCCGGTGGAGGATCCCATCGCTAGTTGCTCGCCGCTCGCGTCGATGTCCAGGCCGTGTCGAAAGACGATGTCGTAACAGTGCTGCTGCGGTAGACCACTGCGGAGCGTTTGAAATGTTTCGCCTCCGTCGCGGGTTCGTGTGACGACCAGTTGGCCGTCGGCCGGGACGCGACATTCGTCTTTGATCGCCGGCACGAACCAGGCGGTTTTGTCGTCATCCGGATGGGCACAGACGGCAAACCCGAAGGTAGACGGTCCGGCCTGATCGATCTCGCGATAGCTTGCTGAGCCATCGACAGAATGGAAAATGCCATTGTGATGCTGCACCCACATGACGTCGGGGTTGGCGTTGCACTGTGCCAGACGATGCGCGTCTTGGATACTCTGTTTGAATTGGGCGTCGGGCGGCATGAATTCCGCCCGCAGTCCTTCGCCGATCAGCTCCCAACTCTCCCCGGCATTTCTTGTCTCCCAGATGCCGCCGCACGAGACGCCCAGCGTGACGTGATTCGCATCGCGTGGATCGACACAGATCGAGTGGATTCCGGGATCATCTTTTCCGCCGCCGAACCAATCCATTCGCTCGGCGCGATTCCACAGCGGCTCATTCAGATGCCACGATTCGCCTGCGTCATCAGATCGAAACAGGCCGCCGGGGATCGTGCCTGCCCAGAGCGATTCGCCCTGAGTGTCACCGGTTGTTTCGAGTGCCCAAATTTCTGAAAGGCTGGCCGGTTTGCTCGAAGGCGGCGTCGATTCATCGATCGGTGGTGCGGCGATGACGGCTCCCGATGGATAGACCGGCACCGCAAGCTCACGCCAATGGACCCCACCGTCGTCGCTGCGATGGAGTTTGCAGCCGAAATGTCCCAGTGTGAGGCACGCGTACAGTGCGCCGTTGCGGTCGTCTTCCAGCAGCATCGTCACCGGATATCCCAGGAAATCGATTCGGTCGATCTCCCAGGAGGACGCCGTGCGTTTGT
>JABDKS010000915.1 GCA_013002105.1 Pirellulaceae bacterium
TCCCTGGTTTGGATCGCTCTTTGCGGCTAGCACGCTGGAAGCTGGAAACCCAGCTTGGTGGAAATCGGCGGTGGCCTCAACAAATCGCAGCTCAATCTCACCATCAGGCCGGTAAACCTGACTCGGCTCGGGAAACTCGGACGACTCCTGCTGCCAGACCGCAGCGCGGTCTTCATTCGGTAGCGACAGTCGCAAACCACGAATGCGATCGCTGATCGCTTTGCCGCCGTCGGTACGATTCCACAGCTTCACCCGATCGATGCGTTGCTGCGAACCCAGGTCTACTTCGATCCAAGGATTTGCTTGCTGGTTGGTATGCGATACCGAATTCTTGTTATAGTCCCCATCGGTGTTTCCATCGATCGCCCGTTGTGCCTGTCCTCCAAAACCAGTCGAACTCTGTTTGACTTTTGCCCCGCGTGCAATGTTTTTGTTGCCGCTAAAGACTTCGATTTCCGCGACATGCAGAAATCTGTTGTCGCCCGGTAACTCGATTCGCACGAACCGCGCGTCATTCGAAGCCTTGTTTTCAGGAGACCAAGTCGCTTTGATCTGAGACAGCACAAAGTTCCGGTCCTGTTGTTCAGGCACGTCCAGTCGCAGCGCTGCCAACTTGCCTTCGATGGTCGGGAACTTGAGCGTGTATTGATCGCGCAACGGTCGATTCCCCACAGCGTGAATCGCCCCGTCGTCATCGACGATCAATTCTCGCAATTTTGATTTAGCGGTCGCCTGTGACGGAACAATCGTGGTCCAAGTTGGTTTGTTGTCGAACTGTTCAATCCAACGGACTTGTGCTTCGGCCAAAGCAGGTGTCGTTGCATTTAGCGTCTGCTTGAGTTCTTCAACTTGTCGTTGAAGCTGCCGTTTGTGGGCTTTCTGTTCGTCGGAATAGACCGACAGCGTCGGACGTTCGTCTCGCTGGTCCGTATCCTCGGAATTGTTAAAAAAGGCGAAGAACTTGAAGTATTCTTCTTGGGTGATCGGATCGTACTTGTGGGTGTGACACTGCGCGCATGCCATCGTCGTTCCCATCCACACGGCCATTGTCGTATTGACGCGATCGACAACGGCCACATTGCGGAATTCTTCGTCGTTGGTGCCCCCTTCGTTGTTGGTCAATGTATTGCGATGGAACGCGGTCGCGACCAGCTGCTCGTCGGTCGGATTGGGAAGCAAATCGCCTGCGATTTGTTCGACCGTGAATTGATCAAATGGCTTGTTCTGATTCAAGGATTGAATCACGTAGTCGCGAAAAGCCCAAATCGTGCGCGGCGGGTCGTCAGCGTAGCCGGCCGAATCGGCGTAACGGGCCAGGTCCAACCAGACGCGTGCCCAGCGTTCACCGAACGATTCTTTGGCGAGCAGGCGATCGACGTACCGCTCATACGCCTGATCCGAGCTGTCATCGGCAAACGCTTGTGCCTCGGCCCAGGTCGGTGGCAATCCAGTCAGGTCCAATGAGACACGACGGGCGAGTGTCAGTCGATCTGCCTCGGCGGACGGTTTCAGTCCGGCCGTCTGCAGCCGCGCTAGAATGAAATAATCGATTGGATTTCTTACCCAGCCACTTTGCTCAGCGGCGGGCAACGGTGGTCGAATTGGTTTCTGGTAAGACCAATGCTTCGCATATTTGCCGCCTTGATCGATCCAGCGGCGCACCAATTCGATCTCGTCATCGGTTAACTGGCGACCTTTGCCGGCTGGCGGCATTCGCAGATCTTCGTCGTCCGTGGTCAAGCGTTCGATCAGCTCGCTTTGATCAGGCTTCCCCGGAACGATTGCCTGGTAGCCGCCCAGATCAATCCGCGAACCAGCTTCGGTGTCGAGCCGCAAATCGGACACCCGCTCGTTTTCATCCGGCCCATGACAGGTCAGACAGTTGTTCGAAAACAGCGGGCGAATCTCTCGATTGAAGTCGACTCGCTCATCGGCTCTGGAGACGGACGAAACCATCACCAGCGATGTGATCAAACCGAACATCATTCGAGTCACAATCGAACTCATCAAACACCGAATTTCGGGCGGGGAAGGGGAGGGCGGGGCAGGGCTGTATTTTAGATGGAAACGGCGAGTCTCGGAAGTGAAAGCTTCGCTTTAGTGACTTTCGTCGCATGCTGCAGCGTCGCTCGGGACGCTACATCAGTTCTTCCCAACGCGCGTAGGCGGTCGCCAAGTCTGTTTCGAGCAATTTGAGCTTCGTCGCGTCGCTGGCGATCGTATCGCCCGCTTGCTGGTAGTACTCCGGGTCACCCATCGATTGATGCATCGCTTCGATCTGGGCTTCGATGTTTTCAATCCGCTCCGGCAATTGATCCAGCTGGCGTTGGTCGTTGTAGGAAAGCTTATTAGAGTCGGCTTGCTTGGTCCTTTCGGGCAACTTCCGCTTCGGCGACGGCTGAGGCGTAGCGACTGGTTCTTGACGACTGACTGCGTCTTGCCAATCGTCGTATCCACCGGCGTACTCTTTGACCGTTTCATTTTCGAAGACGATCGTACTGGTCACAACGTTATTCAAAAACGTTCGATCGTGACTGACCATCAACAGGGTTCCGGAAAACCCAGCCAACTGTTCCTCTAACAACTCCAGCGTCTCGCTATCCAAATCGTTGGTTGGTTCGTCCAATACGATCACATTCGCAGGCCGCGTCATCAGGCGTGCCAACAGAGCGCGATTACGCTCTCCACCAGATAGGAATCGCACTTCGGTTCGAGCCCGTTCGGGCGTGAATAGAAAATCCTGTAGGTAGCCAAGGATATGTTTCGTTTTGTCTCCGACCACAACTTTGTCGCTGCCATCACCAACATTTTCTTCGACGGTCTTGTTGGGATCCAAGGTGTCGCGCAACTGATCGAAGTAGGCGATCTGCAAGTTTGTGCCCAAGCGTACCGAACCGCTGTCGGGCTGCAGTTGGCCCAGCAAGAGTTTCAGCAGAGTTGTTTTTCCGGCGCCGTTGGGACCGATGATCCCGATTTTGTCGCCGCGCATCAGCGTGGTCGAAAATTCTTTGACGATCGGCTGATCGCCGTAGGAAAATGAAATCTCTTGAACGTCGGCGACCAAAACTCCACTTCGCTGCGCTTGTTGGAGATTCAATTTCGCTGTGCCAATCTCCTCGCGGCGCTGACGACGTTCGTTGCGCATAGCCTTGAGCGCACGCACTCGACCTTCGTTGCGAGTGCGGCGAGCCTTGATGCCTTGGCGAATCCAGGCTTCTTCTTCGGCCAACTTCTTGTCGAACAACGCGTTCTGCTTTTCTTCGGCCACCAACGAAGCCTCTTTGCGGCTGAGGAATGTTTCGTAGTCGCAGGACCAATCGAACAATCGCCCCCGGTCGATTTCCCAAATTCGCGTTGCCAAGTTCTTTAGGAAGGTGCGGTCGTGGGTGATGAAGACCAGTGTGTTTTGCCAGCGACTGAGGAATTGTTCCAACCACAGAATCGACGGAATATCCAAATGATTCGTCGGTTCATCCAGCAACAAGACGTCCGGCTGGCCGGCGATCGAACGCGCCAGCAGGACACGGCGTTTCATACCGCTGGACAAGGTTTCGAACTTTGCCGCGCCGTCCAGTTCCATTCGTGAAAGAGTTGATTCGACACGGTGCTCGATCTGCCACCGTTGATCGACCGAGTCGTGATCGTCGTGACTCTGGTCGATTGGTTGTCCGCCCAGCACTACGTCGTGAATCGAACCGGTCAGATCTCGCGGAACGTCCTGAGTCAGCCTGGAGATCTTGATGCCCGGCGCCAGCGTGATGGTACCGTGATCGGGTTGAACTTCGCCGACCAGCATTTTTAGTAGTGTTGTTTTGCCGGTTCCGTTTCGTCCCAACAGGCCAATGCGTTGGCCCGCATCGATGGTGGCGCTAACTCCTTCGAATAGTGAAGGGCCACGAAATCCAATCGATAGATCTGCAATCGAAACCTGTGGCACGAGACTACGTCCCCAGTTGTCGCATCACTCGATGAACGATTTTTTCGATCGTTTCCGGTGGCAACACCGTCGGTTCACCAAGATCGGCAACTTCGCCGACCAGCGCGTCGATTTCTCGTTGAGTACGCGCGACCGCCTCGCGTTGTTGTTCGGATAAGGG
>JABDKS010000234.1 GCA_013002105.1 Pirellulaceae bacterium
AAAGCCTTCATTAGCTTTTCTTTTTAAAAACTCCGAATCCTGGTGCGGGTTTGATGGCGGGACGACGCGAGCATGTATAGGTCCGATAGCCACGCGAAGATTTACCCCCTACCCGGGTTGTTCTGGGAAATCCGTAATTTTCTCGATCCTTTTGTCTCCCAGATCCTTTTAAGGCGTTCGCGAAGCTGTTAGACTCGGCCCACGGGCAGTTTCCCTGCCCAATTCCTTTTTCGTTTCATTACGGAGTCACACATGAAGAAACGTCATCATGGTCAGAGCGGTTTTACTCTGGTCGAACTTTTGGTGGTTATCGCCATCATCGGGATCTTGATCGGTCTCTTGCTGCCCGCCGTCCAGGCAGCCCGCGAAGCAGCTCGTCGTATGAGCTGCAGTAACAACTTCAAGCAAATTGGTCTTGCGTTGCACAACTACCACTCGGCGTACAAACGTATTCCGATGCAAGGTGGTGGTACCTGTCACCCTGTGATTGGTGTTGCTGGTGGTCAAACCGCCGGTGGTGCTGAAATGCAAAAGAACAACCGATTCCGTTTGAGCTGGTTGATTGGGATTACACCATTCATCGAGCAACAAGGTCTTTGGAGCACCATCTCCAATCCAAATGACAAAGACGAAGATGGTACGTTGAACTTCCCAGCAATGGGTCCTGAGCCTTGGAACAACAGTTACAAGCCTTGGATCACCGAAGTTCCAACATTCCGTTGCCCAAGCGACCCTGGTCTGGGTGCACCCGCTCTGGCCCGTACCAACTACGGTGCTTGTATCGGTGACTCCACTGACTGGGTGAACCACGGGTTCATGCGTCATACCAATGGTGGTGGTTGGGTTCGTACACCCGTTGCACAATCCAATGCCTCCAACCGTGGTTTCTTCTACCACCGTAAGTCGCAACGATTCCGTGACTGCTTGGACGGATTGTCCAACACCATCGCTGCTGGTGAATTGGCCAGTGACCTCGGTGACCGTGACGTTCGTACCGCACCTGTGTTCGGTATCGGCTGGGGAACCATTCACAACAACCCATCGGCTTGTGACGATGCTGGTCTGAAAGATCCCAAGCGTCCTCGTTTCTGGGATCCATCGGTACCATCTGGCAACAATACCACTCCTGGTTTGAAGTGGAATGGTTGGAAACGTGGTTACCGTTGGTCGGACATGCCCGCCATGTACACCGGTATGAACTGCATTTTGCCACCTAACCGAGAAGTCTGTATCGGTGGCGGCGGTGACTTTGACGTCGGTGTTGTCCCACCAAGTAGCCGTCACCAAGGTGGTGCTCACGTCCTGATGGGCGACGGTGCTGTGATCTTCATGACCGATTCGGTCGAAGCTGGTGACGCACACCACCCAGTGGTCCGCGTCAACGGCGGTATCAATGCTTCTCACCCAGGTACGGTTGCTGGTTCGATCAGCCCTTACGGCCTGTGGGGTGCGTTGGGAACACGTGCTGCTGCTGAGACGGTTGAAGAGCAACTGAATCAGTAAGCTGAACGCTTCGTAGTGAAAAACCAGAATCCTGGTCGTCTTCGGACGACCAGGATTTTTTTATGCGCCTCGACCAAGCCCTTCGGGTGATCCGACATCGCATCGTGCCTGGCAAAAGCGACACACCCCAAGCTTCGTGAGCCCACCGCCGAACGACACCCAGTAGCATTCACCGCCACCGCGAATTCGGGGCAATCAAAGTCGCCGTCACGCTCCGCCGTGACGAGGCCCGACCCAACAACCCACCATCCCGATCGATCCGGACCGTAGTCTTCACCGACCACCAGACACCCCATAGTACGATCCAAATCAAAACAATTCGTCACCACAATGTCAGGCAATCAAAGTCGCCGTCACGCTCCGCCGTGACGAAGCCCGACCCAGCTAGCCACCAACACGATCGATCCGGAACGTAGTCTTCACCGACCACCAGACACCCCACGGGACGATCCAAATCAAGACAGATCGTCGCTACAAAGTCGGGCTGCATCACGACGGAGCGTGATGGCTACGATTACAGCACCCGGCACGCTCCGCCGTGACGAAGCCCGACCCAGCTAGCCACCATCGCGATCGATCCGGACCGTAGTCTGCACCGACCACCAGACACTCCACAGA
>JABDKS010000239.1 GCA_013002105.1 Pirellulaceae bacterium
TCGTGAAACAGAGCACGCGGAAGGTCGTTTCTTTTTGGTCACCAAGTCAAGTGAGATAAACACTTGACAAGAAACAACTTAAATCAAACACCAGTGCCAAGAGTGGCGCTGTCCAGCTAATCAAAAACGTCGGGTCAACTGGTAGGGCCGGTTCCCACCGGCCGCCAACGCAATCGGCCGGTCGGAACCGGCCCGACGACTGTTGTGCACTGTGGAATTTGTCGGGACAGGTCCTGGCCGACGTGTTAACGGGTGCTGCGACGATGGCACATTGAATCACGGACTCAAGGCGATCGAGATCAGCCTTCGACGTCGATGCCCATGCTGCGTGCGGTGCCTTCGATCATTCGTGCCGCTTGGTCGATACTGCGTGCATTCAAGTCAGCCATCTTCTTTTGGGCGATCTCTTCGCACTGGGCACGCGTCACCTTGGCGACCTTGTCGCGGTTGGGCACCCCACTGCCTTTGGCGATGCCGGCGGCTTGTTTTAACAACGATGCTGCCGGCGGGCTCTTGGTAATGAAGTCGAAACTACGATCGTTGTAGACCGTCACGATCACAGGAATCGGCGTTCCATTGTATTCCTTGGTGCGATCGTTGAACGCCTGGACGAATTGACCCAGGTTCACGCCGAACTTACCCAGCGAGGTACCTACGGGAGGCGCGGGGGTTGCTTGTCCGCCGGGGACTTGGAACTTTGCTTGACCAGTTACTTGCTTTGCCATTTTCTAAACGCCTTTGCGATCAGCCATTGCTATTGGGCAGTGAATCGCGATTCAAAAAGGATAGGTTTGTTGGAGGTTGAGTAGGTTTCGATTTGCAGACTGCTGATGGGTAAAGCAGTGAGCCAATGATCATTGCTGCGCCGCTGATTAAAGCGGTTCGACCTGCCAGTGGTCTAGTTCCATTGGGACGCTGCGGCCGAAGATGTTGATGATCACCGTGATCCGTCCGCTGGCTTCGTCCACAATTTCGACATCGCCTTCCTGGTTCTCGAAGTTGCCTTCCTTGACGCGAACGCGGTCGCCCACCTTGAACGGGATCGCTGTTTTGATCGGTGCTTCTTCTTCGTCGTCTTCTTCTGGCTTGTTGATAAATCGTTCGATGTCCGAGGGTTCCATCGGCATCGGTTTGCCCGCGGCGCCCGTAAAATCACTGATTCCTCCGGTCTCGCGAACCAGGAACCAGGTGTCATCGTTGATGATCATGTTGGCCATGATATAGCCGGGCAGCAATTTGCGTTTGGAAATACGACGTTTTCCGTCGCGGGTAAACGTGGCAACGTCTTCGGTCGGAACAACGATTTCGCCAAAGAACTCCTGCATGCCTTCCATCTTGACTCGTTTTCGCAACGCGTCAGCGATCGAATCTTCACGGTTGAACGCGACTTTCAGGATGTACCAATCCATCTTGGGACCGTCGTCTTCGACCGGTTCAGTCGCAGGTGGTTTCGCAGCATTCGCTGCCGGCGCTGATTCGTCGGGTGTTGTCGCCGCGGGTGCTGATTCCTCGGCCGCGGGTGCTGATTCTTCGGTCGATCCGTCACCGGATTGGGTTTCCGCGACAGCAGGATCGACCTGCGAATCGGGGTTCGCCGATTCGGGTGATTCGTCGGCTTGCGACTCGTCGGAGGTGTCAGTTTGATTCACAGGTTCACCAGTCATTGCAATCGGTCTTGGTTGTTTGCGGCGGATCGGCCAAGTCGTTGGTGCGACTTAGCTGGTCACTCCGATGAAATTAAAGATCGTTTGCCAAACGATGTCGAAGACGAACAATGCCATCGCCAAAAAGAAAATTGTGAACATCACGACGATCGAGGCACGAATCAGCTCATCTTTGCTTGGCCAGGTCACCTTGTTCATCTCGGCTTCCACGGCGATCAAAAAATCGGCGAATCGCGGCCAGTTGACCAAGCGGTATCCGATCCAAAGTCCTGCGGTCAGCAAAACGGCGGGAATCGCCAATGTCAGATGGGTCGTCCAATTTTCGGCGTTGAACACACCTCGCAGCGAACTGTACAGCCGCCAGCAGCCCAGCGCGACCACGATCCAAATGGTCAACGCCGTCAGTTGGCGAACAATCCGCCCCTGGTTCGGTTTGTAGACCGAGGCGTGGAAAAGTTCCGCGGTGAGTGGCGAGCTACCTGACTGAGCAATGTCTCGTGACACGCGTCCGCTCCTGTTGGATTGCGAAGTTGTAAATCGTCACGCTGTGGGTCGTCACCATCGGTGGTGCAATCGGTAAGCGTGTCGATGAAATTGTTTTGATCGAAGCTGTTTGTGAGAACCTGTCTCACTGGTTTTTGTAGCAGGGGCGGAGGGACTTGAACCCGCAACCGCTGGTTTTGGAAACCAGTGCTCTGCCAATTGAGCTACACCCCTGTGGGAATGGCCACGTGATCCATTGAGTGACCCTCCAAGGAAAATCGCAACTCGCCATTTTGACCGTGGACCCTCTCTGAACCCAGTCCAAATTGGAACTGTGTCCAAAGCTTGAACTCTGCTCAAAAAAAATCGCCGACCAAAATGTTCAATGACCAACGGACCACAATTGGGCACCCGTTGGTCATTGTTGCCCGATCAATCGAAACTGATCGAAAATTTGTTGGTCATTGGATTTTCCAATGTCGTTATCGGCTCAATCCGATCGAGCCATTATCCGTCGACCGCACCGCGGCCGACGTAATTCCTGTCGATTGATTTACTCGACGATCTTGGTCACAACGCCCGAGCCAACGGTACGTCCGCCTTCGCGAATAGCAAAACGAACACCGTCGTCCATCGCGATTGGCTTATGCAACTCGACGGTGACCTTCACGTTGTCACCAGGCATGCACATTTCGGCATCGACCAAGTTGGCCGTTCCGGTGACGTCGGTGGTTCGGAAGTAAAACTGGGGACGGTAGCCACTGAAGAACGGCGTGTGACGGCCGCCTTCGTCCTTGCTCAGGCAATAGACTTCTGCCTCGAACTTGGTGTGCGGCTTGATCGATCCTGGCTTGGCCAAGCACTGGCCACGCTGGATGTCTTCACGTTTGACACCACGCAACAGGCAACCGACGTTGTCTCCTGCTCGGCCTTCGCCCATTTCCTTGCGGAACATTTCGACGCCGGTGCAAGTGGTCTTGGTCGGTGCTTCGGTCAGTCCGATGATTTCGACTTCCTCGCCAACCTTCACCACACCACGTTCGATACGTCCGGTGGCGACGGTACCACGACCTTCGATCGAGAAAACGTCTTCGATTGCCATCAAGAATGGCTTGTCGTCTTCACGAACGGGGTCAGGAATGTGCGCGTCGAGTGCTTCCATCAACTCGGTGATGCACTTGCTGGCTTCCGGATCGGTCGGATTGTTGTAAGCGGGCAATGACGATCCGCGAACGACGGGAACGTCGTCACCTGGGAAGTCATACTTGCTCAACAATTCACGAGCTTCCAATTCAACCAGTTCCAACAACTCTTCGTCGTCGACCAGGTCGCATTTGTTCAAATAAATCACGATGTAAGGCACACCCACCTGGCGAGCCAAAAGCACGTGTTCCTTGGTTTGCGGCATCGGTCCGTCAGCGGCCGAAACCACCAAGATCGCACCATCCATCTGAGCCGCACCGGTGATCATGTTCTTGACAAAGTCAGCGTGACCGGGGCAGTCAATGTGTGCGTAGTGGCGGTTTTCCGATTCGTACTCGACGTGAGCAACCGCGATCGTGACGGTCTTCGTCGCGTCACGAACGGTACCACCCTTGGCGATGTCGGAATAACCCTTCGCTTCGGCTAACCCCTTGGCAGCTTGAACTGCAAGGATGGCACCGGTGGTGGTCGTTTTACCATGGTCAATGTGGCCGATTGTGCCGACGTTGACGTGTGGCTTGGTTCGTTCAAAAGTTGCCTTGGCCATTTTTCTAATTCACCTACAACTGACTGTGCGTTAACCGCCTGGAGATACGCTCCAAAACAGCCCAATACATCGACGACCGTGTTCACACCCACGGTGGCTCGTCGGTGCTTGGCGGCACCTGTCATTTCTCGTTCAACAAGAAACGAAACTAATAAAAATAGGGCATCCCACGCTGGGATACTCACGGATTGTACGTCTGCTGGATATCCGAGCAGCTACCGGGCGATTCACGAGTGTTGCTTACGCCGGTCACTGGTGTTGCTTTCGCTGCATTGCTCTACGACATCCGCGCCGCAGCATCTCAAAGGATCCTGCTTTGCAGCGTAAGTTGTTGCGGAAACTTCCCAACCTTGCAATTGCTGATTGGCAAAATTTGGCCTTTCACGGGCGATTTCTGGGGAAATTCCCCAGTGCATTTGGCCTCGCCCTTGGGCGATCTGGCCCCTTGGCAACCTGCAGCACCACGCTAAGCACGGTCGGGATGACAAACCAGACCGTAGCAGGCGAGTCCCAGTGTCGATCGAATGAACCGACGAGGCTGGCGATTGAGCCGACGACGCTGATGACTGAACCGACGGCCCTGTCCGCGGGGCGCCAGAACGCCGAGCAACGCGGGGCGTCAGACGCCGGGCAACGCGGGGCGCCAGAACGCCGGGCATCAGACGCCGGGCATCGCGTGCATGCCCCGCCGCTGACGGGCGCTTATTGATCTCGTCAGCCGCTTATCGATCTCGTCAGCCGTTGGCGTGCAGGCCTCGTTTCCAGCACCTGATAACCGGGGCTATCGCCCAAGCGGCTCAACTCCGCTTTCGACTGATTCCCCAACGACATTAGGGGCAAGATTCGCCCATCGCCAAAGAGCTGCTGATGGGACTTGAACCCATGACCTCTTCCTTACCAAGGAAGTGCTCTACCACTGAGCTACAGCAGCACGTCTCTTTGCGGCGTCCTTCTCTTTGCGGCACTCTTGGATTTCACGAAAGCCGGATCCACGAGGTCCGGATTTTTCACGAGCCAGTTTTCACACTTGCCAGGACAGGTCCAGGCCCACGATTTGGCCCGCGATCTGCCATCAACCGACATCCATCACCAAATGACCACGCGTGCCTTTTTTCGCGTGTCTTTTTAGCCGGCCTCATCAAGAGCGGGTGAAGGGAATCGAACCCTCGTATTCAGCTTGGAAGGCTGCTGCTCTACCATTGAGCTACACCCGCGATCACGATTCCGAATTCCCGAAATCTAAACGATTCAAAGTGGGGGCTACAGGATTCGAACCTGTGTAGGCGTAGCCAACGGATTTACAGTCCGCCCCCTTTAACCACTCGGGCAAACCCCCTTCGAATTTCACGTTCTGACAATCTAAGCGTTCTGGCCGCTGAGTGTCAGACCCGTGTCTGGCGTCTTTTTCGTTTTCTCACGTCTCTCTCTCTGCTAGTTCCGTATCGCTGTTACCTCGTCGGGCTTGACTGTAGTGCTCGGTCACAACCTGTTTTTACGATCGTGAGTCTTGTTGCAGACCCTCCGGCTCGGGGATCTTTCGCAAGATCCACTACGGCCAACTACCATCCTCTGTCGGGATAAAGCCTGAGCACCCGTTGCTGCCTTGGCTGGCTCGTCACCGCGACAGTCATTCGTTTATGCTTCACAACCAACCAAGAGCTAGCGGAGGGATTCGAACCCACGACCGGCTGATTACAAATCAGCTGCTCTGCCAACTGAGCTACGCTAGCGTTTGTTTGTGACTCTTTACTGTCCGACTGGTTGATTTCTCTTCTTCGGTCAACTCGCCCCTGATTGGCCGGTAAAAACCTGCAAAAATGGGACTCTACGAAACGGCAGAGTGTAGCGATCAGGACGGTTGGGGCAAGGCGGATTTGTTCGTCTTCGGGGTGTTTTCGTGGGCATCCTCCTGTTGAGGCAGAGCGAAACGACGATGTCACGCGGCTGGCACAGGCTTTGGACAGGCCGACCGCGCCGTCGGTTCACTATTGGGCACTGCCACAACCGTTTCCATGGGCGGCCAAAGCGTTCAAATTGTGTCCAAAGCATACAATTTGCCATGTTTCAGCCCCACGCTTTTCAAGACGCAGCGTTGACAGCACCCGTATCCCCAGGCCGACATCTTCAAGGTCCGATCGTTCGGATGCCTCTCTCTGGTCCGATCCGCCAGCGTCCAATCCTCTCGGATCCGCTTGCAGGCCAGTGCCCCCGTGTCGGTGACTGGACCCGCCCACGGTCAGGTCGTTGACTAAAAATCCCGTCGACCCAGAAATCGACTCAAAAATCGACGACCAGGCCATCGGTCGCCAAAATGACATCGGAATCCACCTTCTGACGGATCAACTCGCATTCGTCCTCGAAGTTCGATGGAAGTTCGGCTGCATCGGGATTGCCACCACGATTTGGATCCACGGCCTCGCTTCCGATCAATGGGTTG
>JABDKS010000289.1 GCA_013002105.1 Pirellulaceae bacterium
GTTGACTAACGAAATTCGTGGCCTCGCATTGAACATGAAGTTAGAGAAACGACCGATCTAGTTGGTCGTGCCCAAGCGTGCGGGTCGGCCCGCACGCTCGGCAAGCCCGCACGCTCGGCAAGCCCGACGACGATTTCTCTGTAATCACTACCCAGCAAAACAAATGACTCTGACCGACGACTCCCGTCAAACGCTTTCCGCAGCGGTCCTTGTCATCCTTCACGCCAGCTAATAACCGAAACGGCCCCGCGGCCGACCAGGAGCACTTCAATATGTCGATTGGCGAATCCAACAGCTACGATCGGATCAACGATTACGCATCAGTTCGGATTTCTCTGGCACGTCCTCAAGACATCAAAAGTTGGTCGTTCGGCGAAGTGAAAAAGCCGGAAACGATCAACTACCGAACTTACCGTCCGGAAAAAGACGGCCTGTTTTGTGAACGGATCTTTGGCCCCGAAAAGGACTGGGAATGTGCCTGCGGCAAATACCGCGGCATGAAGTACAAGGGCATGATCTGTGACCGCTGTGGCGTGAAGGTCACTCACAGTCGCGTGCGTCGCAAGCGGATGGGCCACATCGAGTTGGCCGCACCGGTGGTTCACATCTGGTTCTTCAAAGCGATGCCGTCACGTCTGGGCAACCTGCTGTACATGAAAACCAGCTCGCTGGAGAAAGTGATCTACTTCCAGGATTACGTTGTCATCGAACCCGGTTCGACCGAACTGGAACCGCAGCAACTGCTGACCGAAGAAGAGTATCGTGCGGCCCGAGCACAGTACGGCGAAGGTTCCTTCGAAGCCGACATGGGTGCCGAAGCGGTTCGCAAACTGCTCAACAAGCTCGACCTGGTTCAGCTCTCGGAAAAACTCCGCGTCGATTTGGAAGAGACCGGTTCGAAGCAGAAAAAGAAAGACCTGATCAACCGGTTGAAGATCGTCGAAGCGATTCGCGACAGCGACAATCGTCCGGAGTGGATGGTGCTGGACGTGATCCCGGTGATTCCGCCCGATCTGCGTCCCTTGGTGTTGCTCGACAGCGGCAACTTCGCCACCAGTGACCTCAATGACCTGTACCGCCGGATCATTAACCGCAACAACCGGCTCCGCAAGTTGGTCGACCTGAATGCTCCCGAAGTGATCATTCGCAACGAGAAGCGGATGTTGCAGCAATCGGTCGACGCGTTGTTCGACAACAACCGCTGCAAGCGCCCCGTGCTCGGTTCTTCGAACCGTCCGCTGAAGTCGTTGACCGACATGATCAAAGGGAAGCAGGGTCGTTTCCGCGAGAACCTGCTCGGCAAACGAGTCGATTACTCCGCTCGAAGCGTGATCGTGGTCGGCCCGCAACTGAGACTGCACCAATGTGGTTTGCCCAAGAAGATCGCATTGGAGTTGTACCAGCCGTTCATCATTCGTCGTCTGAAAGAACTCGGGCACGCCGATACGATCAAGTCGGCCAAAAAGATGCTGGAGCGAAAGGACGAAGAGGTCTGGGATATTCTCGAACAGGTGATCACCAATCACCCGGTGCTTCTCAACCGTGCTCCGACGCTTCACCGGATGGGGATTCAAGCGTTTGAACCGACGTTGGTCGAGGGCAACGCGATTCACCTGCACCCGCTGGTTTGCAAAGGCTTCAATGCCGACTTCGATGGTGACCAGATGGCAGTGCACTTGCCGCTGTCGATCGAAGCTCAAGTCGAATCTCACACGTTGATGATGAGCACGAATAACGTGTTCGCTCCGTCGAACGGCAAGCCGATCATGAGTCCGTCGCAGGACATCGTGATGGGTTGTTACTACACCACCGTCGAAATGCCTGATCAAAAGGGCGAGGGCATGGTGTTCAGTGGCTACGACGAAGTCGACCTGGCATTCGCCCAGGGCGTGATCGCGCTTCACGCGAAAATCAAAATGCGTTTGCCGAAGTTCCAAAGGCTGAAGACCGAAGAGGACAGCGGTAAATACGGAGCGGTCATCGATACGACTCCGGGACGCGTTCGATTCAATGAAATGCTTCCCGACGGGATGGATTTCTACAACCAGGCGATGCGGAGCGGTGACCTGGCTGGCGTGATCAGCGACTGCTACCAACGACTCGGTCGAAAAGCAACGATCAATCTGCTCGATGACATGATGCAGATGGGCTTCCGCGAATCAACTCGCAGCGGTCTGTCGTTCGCCACCGATGAACTGGTAACGCCCGACACCAAGACCAGCTACATCAAGAATGCTGAAAAGGAAGTCATGAAGCTGAAGATGTCGTACGACCGCGGCTTGATGACGGGCCAGGAACGATACAACCACGTGTTGGACGAATGGACCACCGCTCGTGAGTTGATCACCAAAGACATGATGGACGCGATGAAGACGGACGTTCGCGAGGGCGGGTGGTACGTCAATCCCGTGTTCCTGATGTCCCACTCCGGTGCTCGTGGCGGCATTGAACAAATTCGACAATTGGCCGGCATGCGTGGTTTGATGGCCAAGCCAACCGGCGAGATCATCGAGACGCCGATCAAGGCAAACTTCCGTGAAGGTTTGTCGGTGTTGGAATACTTTAGTTCCACGCACGGTGCTCGCAAAGGTCTGGCC
>JABDKS010000298.1 GCA_013002105.1 Pirellulaceae bacterium
GTCCATGGCTTCGATCGTGCTGCCTTGCGGCATCACCCAAACGTCGGACGAATCCGCCCGAAGTTGATTGACAACCAATGTCAGTTCGTCGTAGTCGGCTGCCGAATCGACGACGAACTTCAGTTGGTAGTCGTTTGATCGTTGGATCAGTGCCCGCATTTTCTCGATCGGCATTCGTCGCCGCTCATGCAGCCGATTCCACTGTGGGTGGTTGACCGCATCTGGTGCGCTCGACGCGAACTTTGGACTGATCGACAACAGGTCGCATTCGACATGCCGGTCGACGGTACCCGCCGTTTCAATCGTGACGTGAATTTCTTGCCGCCGCAGTTCGCGACACAAATCGGATGACTCGCGTGGCACCAGAGGTTCGCCGCCGGTCAGGACGACATGCTTCAATCCTGATTGCAGCACCGCATCGATGATCGCATTGATGGTCATCGTGTCACCCTTCGGGTCCCACGAGGCGTACGGCGTGTCGCAAAACCAGCAGCGCAGATTGCAACCGCTGGTGCGGATAAAGAAGCTCTCCGTGCCTGTCAGCTTGCCTTCCCCTTGGCGGCTGGTGAAAGACTCGGCGATGCGCAACGTCCCCTTGTTCGACGGCTGCGACGCATGCGAGAATTTGTCTTTTCCGATGGGTGTTATCACGACGAAGGCAAACGGAAGCGTTGAGCGAACAAGAGACTTTTCACGAGACCCTGGAAGTTTTTGACAATCCAAGTCCGTCTCGAAACTACACAATTGAGCATCACTGCCCCGAGTTTACGTCGGTCTGTCCAAAAACGGGACAGCCCGATTTCGGCAAGCTTATCTTCACCTACGTCCCGGACCAACGGTGCGTCGAGCTGAAGAGTCTGAAAATGTACCTTCAGCGATTTCGCAACGAGGGAATCTTTTACGAAGCCGTGACCAACAAAATCATGGATGACTTTGTCGCTGTCGTAAAGCCTCGAATGGCCACCTTGGAAAGCCGTTGGACGCCACGAGGCGGTCTCAACAGCAATATCATTGTCAAATACCCTGACCAAAGCTAACCCCGCGATTTAAACAACATGACGATTCCAATTCTGCTCAGCGGATTTGCCGACGAAGCGGCCAACGAAAAACTGGCGGTCCAGCAATACACGGCCTTGGCGGCTCTCGGGCTCAAGTACTACTCGATCCGCTTTATCGACGCCGGCAACGGTGTCAAGAACGTGATGCAGTTGTCGGACGCCGAGATCCAGCATCTGGTCAAAATGCAAACCGACCATGGTTTAAAGGTCAGCAGCATCGGGTCGCCGATCGGCAAAGTGAAACTATTGGACGTCGACGACGGTACCGAGAATAAGTTCGTACCGTTCGATCAGTACCTAAAACAAGATGTCGCCACTGCTTGTGACCGCGCGGAAGCCTTTGGCGCCAAACTGATTCGCGGATTTTCATTTTATCACCCGAAAGGAACTCAGGCGGCCGATCATGTCGATCAAGTCTGTGATCAACTGGGCCAGATCGCCGAAGTCTGTGACAGCCGCGGGTTGACCTTTGGTTTGGAAGTCGAAGCAAACCTGGTCGGACAGACAGGCAGTTTGCTCAAAAAGATTGCCGAACAGGTAAACCATCCGGCCATGCTGACCATCTTTGACGGCGCGAACATCGTCTGCCAGGGATTCACCGCCGACGAGACTTTCGCTGAGTACCTGGCCATGAAACCGAGTCTGGGATGGGTGCATATCAAGGATTACCACGATCCGTCACCAACTGGCCGCATCGAACACGTCGACGAAGTTTCGCTTAGCAATTTTGTGCCGGCTGATGTCGGGGACAGTGGCCACGAAGCGATCTTGCGTGACATGAAAGACTTTATGCCGGAACTCCATCGCCGCATGACCGCCCGCGGTGCCGATGGCGTCTTTTGTGATTTGGAACCGCACGTCAAAGGTGGCGGCCAGTTCGGCGGCTTCAGCGGCCCAGACGGATTCGGCGTGGCACTGCGCGGTTTGTGCCGCGTACTTGATTACGTCGGCATTCCCTACGAACTACGGACCTTCGCGGATATCAAGAGCTGATGAAGGCTGACGAAGATCGAATTACCGACTTAGAAATCGGCCTGACTCATATCCAACGGATGTACGAACACTTGAATGAAGTTGTCACCGCGCAATCGCTGGC
>JABDKS010000928.1 GCA_013002105.1 Pirellulaceae bacterium
TCCGGGGACGGCTCGGCCGTTCCCATCGGCGTGGGGAGCGTCTCGGGCAGCGTCTCGGGCAGCGTCATGGTCGGCGGTAATGTGAAACTGTTGGGGGACGATCCCGGCGTCGTAGACGGCGGTGCCGACGAGGTAGCCGATTCGTTGGGCCCATTCAAAGCACCAAAGCTCATTGGATCTGCCGCCGCTGGGGGTGCCCCGTTGTTGACACCGGTAGCTGGCGTTGCGGCCGGTTTTTGAATCAAGTGGTATTGTTTGCGATTTCCAACAACCGAGGGCGGCCCAAATGCGGGACGGTTCTGCATGACAGCGGCAGCAGGGGCCGAGGGCAGTGATCCTTGTTGCAAACCAGATTGCGGCAGCGTTCCAAAGGATGAACCGTATTGCGGCACGGCCGTGGGAACGGCCGCAGCAGCCGACGGATACGCGATCGTTCTGGGATCGGATTGAAAATAGGAGTTGGCCACCGGCACGGGCGAGTAGCGTTGCGGCTGATTTGTTGGCACCATAGGACGCGGCGTTTGCGCGATCGTTGCATCGGGACCTCCGACGGTGGGTTCCGACGGTTGCTGATCGGATCGCTGCGGATCATCCGTTGCGGCTGAGCTATTCGCATCGGCCGGGATCGGATGTTTTGCCGGGATGAACTGGATTGGTGTGCCGTTTGAATCTGCCGATTGCAGTCCGGAGCGATGAACAAACATGTTTCGTCGCGGAGTGCCGGGCGTCCCTGCGACCAGCCGTACTGTCTTGGCGTCGGCGTCATTGGATGCATTGGGATGATAGACAGCGATCTGATGTTGGCGGTTGTGGTCTGGATCGTCTATGGAACCAGGCGTGATGTCGGGCCGGACGGTCGAATCGCCTGCCGCGTTGGCTATTGGAGCGATGGCATCGCTCGATGGTGACGTCGCGCCAGCCAAGATGGGTTGTGTGCCGACCGCGACTCGTGGTCGTTGCAATAACCGCGAAACCGTTGTTTGGTTGCCGGCCGAGTCGGCGACGATGGTTTGCAGGGAAAGTTGCTGCCAGTCTTGTTCGGGAACAAATTCTATTTTTCCGTCCGATGAGATGGTCCGCACGTCCAGATGAGTCCACTGCCGCAATACATCCGTCGCGTAGTGAACTTGGACGCTTTTGATTGGCGTTGCATCGGAATACTGAAGTGTCGCCGCGACACGTCCCGATGCGTCGGCATCCGCCTTGAGCACAACATCCGGTTTGGTGGTGTCGATCACCACTTTCAGTTGCGGTTTCAACGTCGCCGGAGTCGAAACGCGGCCCGTCGAGTCAATGGTTCGTGTCGCGAACCAAAACAGTCCGTCGTCGCGTCCTTTGAATTGGAACTCTTTGACGGTCGGCGGTTTGCGATCCAAAAGTGTCCATTCGGAAGTCGCCCCCCGCGATACGAACAAACGAATTTCGACCGGTCGCGAGCCCGTCAGACCGACGTTGACAGGAATGCCAAATACACGCGAGTTCAAAACAACCGCATCGGAAACGTCCGCCGTCGGACGGCTTGTCGGTTCAAAGCCCGTGGCCGGTGCGGTCGCACGGGGCGGTGGCAACTGCGGCAATGCTTCGATCGTTGCCGCTTGGGCCTCGATTGGTTCGCTTGGAACGACGGTGTGCGGCAGCAATTGTGTCTGCGTGGGTGCGGTATACAGCGTCGATGTGGGCGCATGCGGCAACGGCGAAATGGTCGCGCTGTTGTCCGAATCTGCCCCCCATGCGGTAGGCGTGGCGGAGTTCGTCGCAGCAGCGATCGCGGAAATCGCAAGCAGGATGCTTGCTTTCTTGCCAAAACGCATCTTGTCGACCAAGCCTTGATGACAGAAAACGAGTGTTTGCGGGATTTATTCGGACTTGCTGCCTCGTTTCCTAGGGTTCGCAGCTAGTCCTACTCGTTCGGATTCGGCAAGATCATCTAACTATCTTGAATAAAACGTTTCCGCTGACCCTACAGTCCACCCAGATTGACGTCCTGCATTTCCGATTGACCTGCACCCCCTCGCCCATTGTGTTGCCATGAGTAGTATTCGCTATCAATACGACGTGATCGTCATCGGGGCTGGTCATGCAGGTACCGAAGCAGCTGCGGCTGCCGCCCGCGTCGGTGCCAAGACGGCATTGCTGACAACCAACTTGGATACCGTGGGCCAGATGTCGTGCAATCCAGCCATCGGTGGCGTGGCCAAAGGGCAAATCGTTCGCGAAGTCGATGCGCTGGGTGGTTTGATGGGCGAAGCGATCGATGCCACAGGCATTCAGTTTCGGTTGTTGAACTGTCGCAAGGGTCCGGCAATGCACAGTCCCCGCGCTCAAGCGGACAAAAAGGCGTACCAACAGCACATCAAGCACCGAATCGAACTGCAAGACAACCTGGACCTGCGGCAAGAAACGGTCGAAGACTTGATCACAACGAGTGACGGCGACACCGATCGGATTGTTGGCGTTCGTGTACGCGGCGACGCAGAATATGTTGCTCCGGCGGTTGTGCTGACCACCGGCACCTTCTTGCAAGCGATCATGCAT
>JABDKS010000375.1 GCA_013002105.1 Pirellulaceae bacterium
GGCTAAAGCTATCCCAGGCCAAGCGCATTTGCAAATTTTCCTGTTGACGGTTCGCATTTTGGTTTCGATCGCTAACAAGGAGCACAACTTCGCTACGCAATCACGTCGAATCAACCTCTCGGCTGCGATGGCGACCGACGGTCAGGTCCGTGGAACCACTCTGCAGTTGCCCACACTGTCGCGTCACACCACGCCGGAAACCGCACAGGACAGCAGCATCGCATCGATGCTAAGGCTGATGTGCCATCTTTGTGAGTTGCCCGAACGAGGCACTGTGTCAGAGCTACAAACCGCCAACTAATCGATCAGATAGCACGTTGAGTGACTATACACTTTTGCCGTCCGGCTATTTGTTTACCCAACAGACGCCCTGTCGGATTCCAGCCAGCGTGATGGCGGGTGTGGTGGACGGTAAACTGTTACGACTCGACGGCACGTCGACGAAGACCCACGAACGCCGCACCCACGACGCGGAGAGAATTGCGTGACTTTAGAGATCAGGTGGCGACGTCCATGATCGCCGATAAAGGACGCGTGTTAACATCGTTCTACGTTACGTCGCCGGTTTGCACGGCCTCGCCGAGGCTTATCGGTGTTGCTGCGAACTCGCGGATCCTTGCGCCTCGTCCAGGAGTTTCCGAGCAAGCGGGGTTTACGCCGACCCAGTGACAGGGTCCTTTCAAATCTTGACGGACCTTTGCGAATCCATTCCTTCCGATTTCCCGACTGAACCCAAAGCGAGAGAAGCATGATCCGAGTCGCTGTCTTGTCGCTGTTGGTCTGTTCATGGGCTGGTCTCGGGGCCGCGCAGCGCCCGAATATTTTGTTCATCATGTCGGACGACCACGCATGCAACGCGATCAGCGCGTACGGTGGTCGGTTGGCAGAGGTTGCTCCGACGCCCAACATTGATCGGATTGCTCGTGAGGGGATGCGGCTGGACAAGTGCTTTGTGACCAATTCGATTTGCACGCCCAGTCGTGCCGTGATCTTGTCGGGCCAACATTCCCATCTCAATACGGTACGCACGCTCAATGATGCGTTTCCAGGGCCCGATTCACAAACACCCAACGTCGCGAACATCCTGCAACAATCGGGTTATCAAACGGTGCTGTTTGGCAAATGGCACCTTCGCAGTGAGCCATGGGGATTCGATTATTGGAAAGTCGGACCCGGACAAGGGTATTACTACAACCCGGTGTTCGTCTCATCAACGGACAATATTTCCTACTCGCCGCGACGCAGCAGTCAGTCAGCTCGCACCGAAGGCTATTACACCGACTTGGTGACCGACTTTGCTCTTGATTGGCTGAAGCAACGTGAGAGCGACGAACCGTTTTTTATGATGCTGCATCACAAAGCACCCCATGGAAAATGGGAACCGGCGCCGCGACACAAATCGTATCTTGCCGATGTCCAAATCCCTGAGCCGGCAAGCTTGTGGGAGGACTTCTCGCATCGCAGCGAAGCGACTCGCGAAATGGGGACGTCGATCTCCAATCGACTCGCGCCGCGTCGGACCATGGTCAATGACGTGCAAAAGGCCGACTGGCCGGCCGGTAGCATCGACATGACGGGTATGAACGAGAAAGAGAAGACACAGGCAGCCTATCAAAACTACCTGCACGATTACCTGGGCTGCGTCAAAGCGGTTGATGAAAATGTCGGCCGTATTTTGGATTATTTGGACCAGGCCGGTTTGACGGAAAACACACTCGTTATCTACACGTCCGACCAGGGTATGTTTCTGGGCGAGCACGACTATTTCGACAAACGTTGGATCTACGAAGAGTGTTTGCGGATGCCATTGTTAGCGAGACTGCCGGGAGTGATTCCTGCCGGGTCGGTCAACGACACGCATCTTTGCTCGAACTTGGACTTTGCACAAACCTTTCTCGATTTTGCCGGAGTCGTTGACGCGCCGGAAATCAAGAAAATGCAGGGTCGATCGTTGCGAAGAATCTTCACGGGAGATTCGCCTGTTCCATGGCGAGACGCCGTTTATTATCGGTACTGGATGCACCTGGCCCATCACCACATTCCTGGACATTACGGACTCCGAGACGAACGGTACAAGCTCGTGTTCTTTTACTCCCTGCCTTTGGATGCGAATCTTGGCAAAGGTCATTTCCGACCCACGACAGCCGGCTGGGAGTTGTACGATCTACAAGAAGACCCACACGAGTTACAGAATGTTTACCAAAACACGGAATATGCATCGGTCGTGAAACGATTGAAAGCACGTTTGCTGCAGCTGAAACAGCAGTATGGGGACACGGACAACAAGTACCCCGAACTAATGCGCGTGCGCAACGAGCATTGGGATTGATCCTAAACGCGGCTACCGAAAGAACAGCGAAGGAAACGATGAACATTGTTTCGAAGTGGATAGGCAGCGGGTTTTGGGCTCGGACGATCGGTTTGTGCGTCGTTGTTGGCATGTCATCTGCATCAGCAGGCGATCGACCCAACGTCATCTTTGTTTTAGGAGATGATCTCGGGTGGTCTGAACTGGGTTGCTATGGCAATGAATTCAATGAGACGCCGAATTTGGATCGACTAGCTGCCAATGGGGTACGGTTCACGCAAGCCTATGCCTCCGCACCGGTCTGTTCGCCGTATCGCGCGGCGTTGTTGACCGGTCAGCATCCCGCTCGCGTCGGTATCACCGACTATCTGCGTCCCAATTCCGCAAACGCTTTGTCGACCCAGCACGTCACCCTGGCAGAGATGTTTCAACGCAACGGCTACGCAACCGGCATGGTGGGCAAATGGCACTTGACCGGATACGAATACCACGGTGCCGAGCACGAAGTGACGCCCAGCGAACATGGTTTCGATTGGGATTTTGCTCGCGAGGTCAAA
>JABDKS010000386.1 GCA_013002105.1 Pirellulaceae bacterium
TCATTCGGTTCGTGATCGTCGCGACGTTCCTCGGAGCCGGGATCACGTTCCTCCCGCCCGCTTTCCTGATCGCCGATGAGCCGATCGACGAACTGATCGAAGAACCGGTCGACGAGCTGGAGATTAGTCCTGTCGACCGAACTCATTGGGCGTATTTGCCGTTAATTCGTCCAGCCGTTCCGGAGACCACGAGCGATTGGGCGAACAACGACATCGACCGTTTCATTCTGGCGAGACTGCGGCAACATTCTTTGGCACCAACCCAGGACGCGGACCGTCGAACATTAATACGGCGACTTTATCTGCACGTGCTGGGAATCCCGCCAACCATCGAGCAAGTCGACACGTTCGTACAGGATCGTCGCCCGGACGCGTATCGACGTGTTGTCGATCAATTACTGGCGTCACCCGAGTATGGCAAGCGATGGGGGCAGCACTGGTTGGACCTGGCCAGGTTTGCCGAGACCGATGGGTTTGAACATGACAAAGTGCGCAGCGACGCATGGCGTTACCGAGACTGGGTTGTCAATGCGTTGAACCGTGACATGCCGTATGATCGTTTCGTTCGCTGGCAGATCGCAGGCGACCTGCTTGCACCCGGCGATCGAAATGCCGCGATCGCGACGGCCTTTTGCACCTCGGGGCCGGACATGCCCGATATCAATTCGCAGCAAGAACGGCGTCATGTGCTTTTGAATGAGATCACGTCGACGGTCGGGGCCGTTTTTCTGAGCCTGCAAGTCGGCTGCGCACAGTGTCATGACCATAAATTCGACGCCATCAGTCAGGCCGATTTCTATCGACTGCGAGCCTTTTTTGACTCAGCGATCGAGTTGCAAAAAAACCAATCCGTGACGGTTCTGACGTCGACCAAGGACGAGATAAAAAGTCACTTGATGATTCGCGGTGATTGGCGTCGTGAAGGGGCGGAGCTGCATCGCGCGTTTCTGCGCATTCTGACGCCAGTCCAGACATCCGGTGATAGTTCGTCACGCCCCACGCGAGCTGATTTGGCGCGGTGGCTGACTGATCCGCAAAACCCAATCACGGCCAGATCCATTGTCAACCGCATTTGGCAACATCATTTCGGCAAAGGGCTTTCGTCGTCACCAAGTGATTTTGGTGTGATGGGATCAGAACCCACTCATCCACTGCTGTTGGATTACTTGGCGGCCGAGTTGATTGATCACGACTGGAGCTGGAAACAACTTCATCGTCAGATCTTGTTGTCCCGCGTTTATCAACTGCGAAGTTGGCAGCCTTTGGATGCAACCGATAAAGCGGCGTGGCGATCGCTTCACGACGACGACCCAGACAATCGCTGGCTCGGTCGGTTCCCCCGACAACGCATGGATGCGGAAGTGGTCCGTGATAGTTTGCTTGCCGTCAGCGACTCGCTCAATGGCGAAGTCGACGGGCCGGGGGTCAGTCCGCCGTTGCCAGCTGAATTGATCAAAACACTCAAATCCGGTCAGTGGACGACGAGTGAGCGAAAAGCCGATCACTACCGACGGAGCATCTACCTATTTGCTCGCCGAAATCTTCGTTATCCGTTTTTAGCGACGTTGGACCGTCCGCCTGCTGACCAAACCTGTGCGGCGCGCGTTGAATCGACAACTGCGGTGCAGTCGCTACAGCTAATGAATTCAGCCGTGGCGATGGACTGCGCCAGACGCTTGTCCGATGTCGTGTTGCGATCGGCCCGTGGTCGGCAAGAACAATTAAGGAATCTGTATCAGCGCGTTTACGGTCGAATGCCAAGCCAAGCAGAATTGGCGGATTGCAACGAGTTCCTGAACGGCGATGGGATCGAAATGATGGATTTGTGCCGGGCGCTGCTGAATTCCAACGAGTTTGTCTACGTCGATTGAATGTCGGTCGATCGCGGGCTGTCGCGGCCGTTTCGGCAAGCGAGTTGGAGTCGGGGTCGGGAACCGCTGTCGTCGTCGCGATCTCGAGGGCCGAAAGCACAACTTCACGATCAAGCTGCGGCGTCGTTCATTCACCTCGTTCGGAGGTCGGAACGCAATGCCTGAAACGCTTGATATCCTTGCCATGCGAATCGTTGCAGATCATCTTTGTCTTGCTTGGAGAATGTTCGGGTGATCGGTTTTCCGTCACGATCCTTGTCTTTTTGTTTGGGATCGTTGTCCAAATATCGGATGTCGGTAATTGAATCGATTGGCAGTCCCTGCGGACTTTTATCAAACAGCGCGGCGTACAAGGTGCAGGCGGTCAAATAGGCCATCGTTTGATTCAGGTGCGCGTCGTTGACGAACCGCAGAGTCAGATCGGGTCGTTCGCTTTGGCAGATTGATGCCACCAGCGCCATAGGTGCGACCGATGCATCTACCTGGTCAGCGAGAGCAGCGATCGCACGCGACTTGTCCAACACGGCGTCCCTGTTGGGCGATTTTTTTAACGGCTGAGCGTTCTGTGTCGTCGGGGTCGTGACGTACAAAATGGTTCGCGCGCCCTGTTGAGCAGCCAGTTGGGCGAATTTGGGTGCATACTGGGCGTACAGCGATTCGGATCCGTCCAAATCGTCTCGATACGACTGTAGAACAATCACATCCCATCGTTTGCGATTCGAATCGAGGTCTTCCAGGAACGACCGATGTTTTTGCAGCGCGGCCTTTGCATAACGGTCATTCGCGTCGGTCAACGCCGATTTTTTCATGGATGCAATGGTCGCGGTTTGCTCGTCCCGGGTCAGTGAATGGCGGCGCACAAAATTCTGCGTCCGCAGTCGCCAATGATCGGCCAAAGTCCGCCCGCCATAGATCACTGTTTCGTACTGAAAATTCAATCCCGGGTCTCCGGCCTCCGCCATCGACTTGACCACTTCCGCCAGACGGTGCCGAGCGGTGTAGCTGTTGCCTATGAACAACACCCGCAGCGTTCGGTCCCTCGCACCGTCGCTTGGTGGTCCATCGTCGGCCGATGCAGATGTGCAACCGCAGGTGGTCAATGTGATTAGGACGCAGGCTGATTGAAGAACCAACAATCGTAAAGTTCGGAAACAAACCATTATGTAGTTGAACGGAGAATTGGGTTTTGTTGGAAAGGGAAGCCGCAAACGGCTTGCAAAGTCTACTCCGACGGCCGACGATTCTAAAATGAGCGTAATAGATTTTATTGGTGTTTTTTCACAGCTTGAATTTTGGGGCAATGGATCTTGTCGAAGAACCTCCTACTCGCGGATCTTTAGCAAGATCCGCTACGGCCAACCACCATTGTGAGTCGGGACAGTGCAACAATATGCTTCGAGGTCATTTGCTCACAGGGACGAATCTTGCTGCGAGAACACCATGCCGTTGATGGATATCGAAATACGAAGGTATCACACAAGAATGGTGGTTCTTGTTGCAGCGTTGATTGCGATTCTTGGGAAGACCAGCGTTACTGCACAACAAGAACGCGGTGGGCAAACTTCACGAGACGTTCCATGGCTGTCGGAGGTGCAATCGCCAACGGAACCGATTCTGCAAATAACGCTGCCACGATTGATTGACGATCAAACCACGCTCGAAGA
>JABDKS010000405.1 GCA_013002105.1 Pirellulaceae bacterium
CTTTCATCCATCGACCGCAGACGAGTTGGACGAGATGTCGATGTTAGACGAAGGCCAAATAGCTCGCCAACGTGACGCGCTGGCCGAAATCGCTGATCAACGTTTGGAAGAAGGCGCGGGACAACGATTAAACAATCTCTCGTTCGCAAGCCAAGCTGTTTGGATCAATCGACGCGAGATTGGCGAAGCGATTTTAGCGGCGCGACCGTGGGAGTTTCCAAAGCGTCTCAGTCGGCTCACGCTTGCTTCTGTGTCGACCGTTGCGATTTTACTGATGACAGCCGAGTCGTGGGATCTTGCTCTTTCGCAGCCGCAGGGTCGTGTGGCAACACTGGCAGTTTTCTCATTGGTGGTGACCACCACCTACGTGATTTTGCGTCAGCAGCTATTGGTACGTCGAACGAGGGCACGTAGCGAGCAGCGAATTGTGACAAGTATTTCCGGGATCGGAATTGTGTTCGTCGGCATGACCGTCACATGGCTGGCGCTGTTGCTGCTCGCATTTGTCGTCAGTTCACTGTTGTTCGACGGTCCGTTGATCGCTAGCTGGGCTGCATCGATGGACTTAGAGGGATCCGACATCAGCGCGTGGGATCACCTTCAAATGGCGTGGTTTTGCGGATCGGTCGGGCTACTGATCGGAGCGTTAGGAGCCAGTTTCGAATCACAAAACTACTTTCGTCACATCATTTTTGTCGACGAAGAAATCTAATTGACGCTTTACAGAAGTGCGACACCCGTGTCGTTGCCTTAGCCGCACGGCGATAGCCGCGGTTCGTTGCGAAAAATAACCGGGGCTATCGCCCATCGGCTAGTTAACTATGGCGCTGTCCAGGTAGTTGGACAATATTGCGTTGGAACTGATCGTTGTGTTTACCCGTCCCGTTAGCCGCACGGCGATAGCCGCGGTTCCTGCCGAAAAATAACCGGGGCTATCGCCCATCGGCTAGTGAATGGTGACGCTCTCCAGGTAGTTGGACAACGTTGCATTGGAATTCGATCGTTGTGCTTTCCCGTTCCCGTTAGCCGCACGGCGATAGCCGCGGTTCCTGCCGAAAAACAACCGGGGCTATCGCCCAATGGCTAGTAAAACTTTCGCTGTCAAACTAGTCCTGGCTCGATTCAAATCGTCCTAGACTCTTTGGATCCGTTGTCTTCAATATTCGCTCGGCTTCACTCAAACGCGACTCTTGTTCTGCATTGACAATCACCAGAACCGATCCCGATTCGACGCGCTGTTCATAATCTGCGCTGACGTCACGGTGGACGCCCCAACGATCTGTATTGCTGAGCAGACTACCGACTGCGGCCCCGATCGCAATGCCGACCAACGGACCGGCGATGACGAACGGGCCGACTAACGTTCCGGCCAGAATGGGTGTCGCAACCGTCCCACCGATTAACATGCCCAAACTAACCGATTTGCCCTCGGGCGCAGATGGTGAGGCGTGTTCGTGGTGCGACTCCTCCAGATGATGAATTTGGATTGCCGAGGGGTCCGAGACACTGGAAACGACCGAGACATCTCGGAGCGTAAAATCGTTCGTCTCCAATAGTTCCAACGCGACCTTTGCCGCCATTGACGTTTCGTACTCCGAAATCACACACTTTGTCATCATGCTGCTCCTATGAAATCGTTCCATTTCGTCGTCACCGCATGCTGCGGATCACCGACTGGAACGTTACCTATTGTGCCGTCTTTTTGCGGCGTTTTGTCTGGAGTTTGCGAGGCTTGCGTTTCTGAATTGCTGGAGGTGAAAGCCCATCATCAGGCTGGTCCCACAAGCGATACGGGTCATTCAGTCGCCGCATCTCAGACAACAACAGGTTCTCCATCTCCGACAGCTTTTCCGCGTACTTTGGATCCTCGGCCAAGTCCGTCAAATTCGGATCGGACTTTCCATGCTCGGCAATGAACTCGAGGGGATTTTTTGCCAGATTGAACAACTGCGTCTCGCGGACTTCTGAGTCCAAGACGTCGTATTTGATCAATTTCCAATCGCCTTGTTTAACACAGCGCATCCCCGGTTTCGTGCCGCCGCAATACGCACCGTACATGACGTCGCGAATCGTATCGGTTTCGCCTCGCAGAACAGGTCGAAAACTCTTTCCTTGGATCGTGCTCGGGGCGTCGACGTTCACCAAGTCGCACAACGTGGTCAGTGTATCGAGCAAGTAGACGTTCCCGGTCGCCCGCGTTCCCGCTTGAATCCCCGGTCCTTTGACGATGTAGGGAACGCGCCATGTGTGTTGGTAGAGATTCTGTTTTCCTTGCAGTCCATGTCGACCGATCGCCATGCCATGGTCAGCGGTATAGACCACGTAGGTGTTTTCCAGTTCGCCCGTTTGCCGGAGCTTGTCGATCACTTTGCCAATCTGAATGTCAATGTTTTCGTTGCACGCAAATTCACGCCCCAGTTCGTTTCGGATGGTCCGCTCGTCGCGGCGCTCCCAAACACCTTTCACTGCGACTTCGTCACGCAGATTCGGATGACCGTGATGAAACGGGTGTTCCGACAGGTAGTTCTCGGGTAACTCGGGTTGTTTATCGTTGGCCGGCGGCAGACTATTTTTGTCGGTGTGATTAACGGCACCATATTTGGCCAGTAATTCAGGTGTGCCGTCACGCGTGTCATGGGGGTGGGAAAAACCAAAGTAAATTAGAAACGGGTCGCTGTCGTTGCGATTGGAGCGATCGTCTAAATAGTCCAGCACCTGTTTGCCGTGCCAGGCGCTACCGGTTTCCGCCGTTCCGCCCCGCTTAGTTGCATCC
>JABDKS010000411.1 GCA_013002105.1 Pirellulaceae bacterium
CACATAGGCTTGCCACTTTTCTTGGAATTCGGTCATGTCGGGTGAGTCGAGGATTTTTTGCAGCGTTTGGTAGCCGGTGGGATCGGTTTTTTGATTGGCGACGAATTGGTGATAGTATTTATGTAGCAACCCCTGCTCTTGCAGGTAGTAGCACAGGTAACGAGCTTGAGAGTAATTCGTGCCGGGGTCTTGTTGGTAGAACTGATGCGAACTGGTCGCGCAAAGGGTCGCAAACGAGGGGACATCGTCATCGGCAATGGCCCGTTGCAGTCCTGCCAGCCGCCAGTTCGTTAACCCCACGATTTGACCATCGCGGGAGCTGCTTTGTTCGTACAACGAACCGAGACCTTCGTTGAACCACGCCGGGCAATCGGGAAAGTTGGCTTCCATAAAGGGATGAACAATTTCGTGGACCAGTGTGCCGCCACCCGTTGCGATGTTCATCACCAGGGCGTTCTCGCTGGGCGAATAGTACCCGTAGGGCGTCGTCGGTTTGTCGCGAAACAATCGCATCGTGTTCGCTTCGTAACTTTGTTTGTCTTTGAACAGCCACACATCCAACACGCGGTCGGGATCCGATCGAAAGTACGCGGACTTCAACCGATCGGTTGCCCACTTCACGGTTTTCTCGGATCGTCCCCGCACTACATGAGGTGCCTCATCACCGATCACGACAAACGGGCGTTGCAGCACGATCGTAAAGTTCTTGTGGGGCAAGCGTGCCTTGAGTCGCATGATGTGTTGTGCGTAGTCGGCGTTGGTGGGCGATTTGCTCGCTGCCACTCGTGGCGTTTGTTCGCTGGCAAGGGCGAATCGAATCACAGTCCACTCCTTCGCCTTGTACTTCAACGGCCAAAGTGAAAGGAACTTGGTCAGTGGCATGTGGTGGTAGGCCCCCAGGTCATGGGCTGGTTCGTGATAGATGACCTCGTCCTGTTTGGCGTCGTAACCGAGGATCAGTCGGAAGTGTTCGGTCGCCTCGGGGCCTTCGCTGGTCCGCATGCAGACGATCGACGGTGTACCGCGTCGCAAGTCGTCAATCATGGTCTGCCAGAGATCGTTCAGTTCAACCTTTTGATTGGCGACGTCGATGCGATGCCATACCGGCCCGGGTGCAAAACCAAGATGACGGATCGCCGATGCCAATTCTGCCGTATAGCATCCACGTGCGAGCGTGGGATCCAAGCCGGAGCGATCAAACACGGCGTCTTGGTCGGCGGCCGAGCCGAGTTTTTGTAACCAACTGGCCACGCAGGCTTCGCCGCAGAAATCTGGCTTTTGACGTACGTGCGGGACGTCATTGATCAGGACGCTACGCTGATCCGCTGACTGGACTGGTGTCGGCAACGCGGTTGCCGCGAGGACGAAGGCGATGCCGAGCAACGCAAGCACTTGGTGACGCCGATTGGGACAACGCATCGTTTGGCCTCGTGTCCAAGATAGAAGAAGAGATCGGGACCGTTTATACCGTCTTATTACGCATGTGTCATCGGAAAGGTTTACGGATGTTTGCCAACCCGATAGCAACAAACACGCGAGATCTGGTCTCGGAGATTGTCGCCAATGGTTCCCAGCGACCGCCTGCACGGTTTCGATGGACTAAGCTGTAGCTTGAAATGACTGTGCAAATGCCAACGACCGAACCGCCGCGATTTGCGTTTGGCGAGAATTGGAAAGCGTTTTTGACGGCGTTGGACGAATCGCGTATTGAGCAAGCGGTTGAATCGCTCGAGGAGCTATTGGGGGTCGATTCGCTCGAAGGAACCAAGTTCCTGGACATCGGTAGCGGCAGCGGTTTGTTCTCGCTTGCCGCGCATCGTATGGGTGCGGAAGTTGTTTCGTTTGACTACGACGTCGATAGTGTCGCCTGCACCAATGAGTTGAAATCTCGCTATGGATCGGAGTCGCCCAACTGGCAAGTCTGTCAGGGTTCGGTGCTGGATGAAGCATTCATGCAGTCGCTGGGAGAATTCGATGTCGTCTATTCATGGGGCGTGCTGCACCACACCGCCGAGATGACTCGCGCGATCGAGATCGCACAGCGGCGTGTCTCCGATGGCGGGTTTTTGTGTATCGCGATTTACAACGATCAAGGTGGCGCGAGTCGACGATGGTTGAAGATCAAGAAATTTTACAATCGACTGCCAAAATGGTTGCGACCGGCTTTGGTGATCAAGATTGCGGCGTGGTACGAGTTGAAATTTGCACTGGCAAGATTGTCGCGAGGAAAGAATCCGTTGCCATTTGCCGATTGGCGGGCCAAGAAAAAGGATCGCGGCATGTCTGCATGGCATGACTGGGTCGATTGGATTGGCGGGTTGCCATTTGAGGTGGCCACGCCAGAAGAAATCATTTTGCCATTGCGCAACAATGATTTCGTATTGGAAAATCTGAAGACCGTCGGCAACGGTTGGGGCTGCAACGAATACGTTTTCCGCAAACTGTAGAACGGACTTCAGTCCGTTGCACGAGCCAAACGTGGATCCTCAGTAACGGACTGAAGTCCGTTCTACGTTGGGGTGTCTTTGGGTAACAGACTGAAGTCCGTTCTACGTTGGGGTGTCCTTGGGTAACGGACTGAAGTCCGTTCTACGTTGGGGTGTCTTTGGGTAACGGACTGAAGCCTGTTCTACGCGGGTTGGCTTTGTGGTTGGTTCTTTTTGGCCTGCTTGACGGCTTTGCGTAGGTCGCGGATGAATTCATCGCGTGACTTTGGCGAGATCAAGTACCGTCGTTTACTGGCGATGATCCGCACACGCCGCAACGACAGCGCGGGGCCGCTGAGCCAACTGGAGGAGGGTTCAATCGAATCGATTTGATCCAGGTCGACTCGGAAAACCAACAAGCCACTACGGATTGAAAGGCTGTCGTCCAAAATCGTGTAGCGACAAGGAACCGTCAACGCCGTGGTAACGATCACCGTGATGGCGCCGCACAAGAACAACCACATCGATTCACCAGGCTGGCCAATCACAATGAAATAAATGCCAATCAGCGCCGCCAACGCGGGTGTGAATATCAGCAATGCCAGTATCCAAGCGTCGACCGCCGAATCATACACGGTCGGTCGCGTAACGTTTTGGTTGGGTCGCCGATTCAAACCGCTGTAGGATTGTGTCGTGGGGTGTCGCCAGGTATCGATCTGCCGAGAACGTGTTTGCTACCGATGGCATTCTACCTCGGGAATATCCGCTGGGGAGAGACCCGCCGGAATCGGATTGGGCGAGCGCGTTTGCTGATCACGGATTCGTCGAACAGCTTCGCGCGGCACGATGTAGCCAAACGCGATCGCGGCGATTATCGAAACCACCGGTCCGGCCCAGTGTCGCGGATCGGCGGCCGATTCTGGTGCAAGTGAGGCAAGTGATCCACCGTGAACCCACAATAGTTGCGGGATCACTCCCAGTGTCGCCGCGACCAAAAACGGAACCAAACGGGCTGACGCGGCACCCATGCTGTAGCTAATCACCATGCTGGGAATGGGTACGCATCGAATCAGCAAGTGAAAACCCAGTCCCGCTTCGGCGGCCAAATCACGGACCGCCCGCGCCCAGCCTGGCGGGGCCGTGTCGCCAGCGAATTGTCGCTGAATCGAATCGGCGAGCCACCAGCGCCCAATCGCATAATTCAGCAGTGCGGCAAAGAATGCGATGACCACCATCAGCACGCTCCCCAAGGCAAAACCAAACAATGCCCCGGCACTGATCGACACCATCGTCTTGGGCAACAGCACGGACATCAGCGTGATTCCCAACAAAACGAACAGGATCGGTGCCCCAGGACCTGCCTGTTTCAACCATGACTGTAGCGACCGCAAATCGACGCCCGACGCAATCAGAAGGGCTCCGCAGATGACCAACGCCGCGGGAAGCAAGAAACGAAGCGACCTTGTTGGACCACGGAGTGATTCGAAACTCTGATTTTTGTCGATGGAATGATTCATCCGCTTGCACCGAGGTGGTTGATGTGGACATCATACTGCACAGACTTTTTTTGTCGAAGTTATTATCCTGGCGATCGAGGAGAGACTCGCCGGTTGGTGCCCGCTGGCTCCCCTGCTTCAAACGCTGCACAGCAGCGGTCGTGATTTGGCCCACATTATTTGGCCCACATTGATGATCCAGAGAACTGAAACGATCGACCAGCGAGCGGTGGACTGGATGCCATGGCATTGGTGCAATTTGGCTCGTAATCCGTTTGGCGAATTGACCCGTGAGGAGCGAATTGACGTCGCAGTGGTCGACGTCGACGAAATCGCCGGTCGTGTCGTCAGCGACCACACGGCCGTACAGTTGATGGGGGAGTGCGGTCGTGGAAAAACCACACGAATGTTGGTACTGCACCGAGAGTTGCCCGATTCGTCCTACGTGTACTTGCCGCAAGACGAACCGTGCCCAACGATAGCGGTCGGTCGGCCCGTGTTGATCGACGAAGCGCAGCGATTACCCAGGCGTGTTCGCAAACAAGTATTCGGATCCAGGTTGCCATTGGTTTTGGCGACGCATCGGGATCTGACTCGTCCGCTGCGTCGTGCAGGTTACAAGGTCCACACACAAGAGATTGGGTTGGCAAACGATTCATCGCTCGTTTGCCGACTAATGAATCGTCGCATCGAAGCCTCCCGGATAGACGTCAACCGGGCCGCACCGAAATTGACGATCCATGATGCCGAAACATTGGTGTCGCGATTCGGAAGCGATGTCCGCGCGATGGAAAGTTACTTATACGACGTGGTTCAGAGCCAAGTATTCCGTACTCATCCAAAACGCCGCTGCGAGGCGGAACCGAATCATGGCGAAATGCGATTTATCGATTGAATTGGACGATCCCAAACGAATGCATCCCGGTGGTGGCAACATTACCGGCGTGGTGCGAGTTGACGTGGACAAGAATGTCACGACCAAGGGGCTGGAGGTTTCCACCGGTTGGAAAACGCACGGTCGCGGGAACGTCGCGTCGGGGCAATTCGAGACCATCACGTTGTTTACTGGCGAATGGCGGGCGGGCGAACAATTCGAGTATCGATTCGATTTGCCGGTCGGCCATTGGCCGCCAAGTTATCACGGCGACTATTTGAATGTCGATCATTACGTCAACGCTCGAGCCAAGATCCCGTGGGGGTTCGATCCCAAAGCGGCACAATCGTTCTTGATGCGACCCACTGGCGGACCGGATGCGGATTTGAAGCAGAAGAATTCGATCCAACTATCGCCGGCCGTCGGTTGCGCCCTGCTGGCTGTGTTCATGACGATCTTCTTTGGCATTCTGGTAACAATCATCATGACGGCCGGTGCGCCACCGTTCTTGTTGATCTTCATCGGGTTCGCACCGTTGATCGGTGGCCTGTATTTCTTTTTTAAAGTGTTGTTGCCCAAGTATTTGTTGGGCGATGTGCAATGCAATTTGGAACCGCTGCAGGTGACACCGGGCGAATCGCTCACGGGCGAGCTTGTCGTGCGGCCACGCAAGAACGTGACGGTCAACGGAATCAAGGTCACGTTGTACGGAGCCGAGCGAGTCGTTAGCGGCAGCGGCAGCAATCGAACGACACACACGAAAGCCTTTCTGGAACGAGACCAGGTGTTTCATGCTGATACGACGTTGCAGGCTGGACAGGAACATCGGATCCCATTGGACGTGCAGGTACCTGGTGATGCGCCGCCGAGTTTGGATCTACCGAGTAACGAATTGATCTGGAAAGCCAAACTGCGAATCGATATTCCGCGTTGGCCCGACTGGACCAAGGAGTTTGCGATCGCGGTGGTACCGTCGGGCCAAGAGATGCCCTCTGACAGCGGCGCCGCTTTGCAGGCCCCTGGGGCTGCAAGGGCCCCGGCCGCGGCAGCGTCGGACTCTCGCGATTCGGGAATCACATTTGCCGAAACAGCGCAACACTTCTGGGGGTTGCGAGACGATGAGCAGGCCGTCAATGAATTGGCTGACGCGGTTTCGGGACTCTCGTTCGATATCGAAGCATTCGTGGAGCGGAGGTTGCTGTACAGCGGCGAAGAGGATCCCCACGTTTTCAAAGATGGCTACGCGATCTGGGCCCACTTTACCGATCCACCGCTACCGTTGGTTTTGTATGTCCCGCACGATTTGGCCGATGAATTTGAACAAATTGGACGGGATCTTTGGCGGGGCCAAGGGACGATTGTCGGTTGGGACAGCCAACATCGGCGATTACAAGTCAAACTCGGGTGATTTGACATACAGGTGAATTGGCAAATGGGTGAATTGGCAAATGGGCGTGGCGCGTACTTTTTGGCTGGTTCTCAATTTTGGGTCGACTCCCTAAACTTCCCATCCATCGTTGTTGAACCCACAGCGCGTCTGAGCCAAAAATCGCCCCGCAGGCTGAACCATGCCGTCACCCCGTGTCCTGATTCTTCGAGCCCCCGGCACCAATTGTGACGAAGAGACGGAGTATGCATTCCAGCAAGCCGGTGCACAGACCGAGCGGGTTCACGTCAATCGCCTGATCGAAAATCCCGCCTTGAAAGATCGGTACCAGATCCTTTGTGTACCCGGTGGATTCAGTTATGGCGACGACATCGCCGCCGGACGAATTCTTGCTACGCGATTGCGACGTCACTTGACTGATATGGTTGACGCGTTTGTGCATGGAGCGGGCGACCGACTGGTGCTGGGGATTTGCAACGGCATGCAAGTGCTGATGCGACTGGGGGTGTTAACCGAAGGGGTCGGTGGAAACTCAAAGGCACCCGCGACATTGACCTGGAACAACCATGGTCGATTCGAAGACCGCTGGGTTCACTTGATCGTGGATGAAAC
>JABDKS010000421.1 GCA_013002105.1 Pirellulaceae bacterium
GCTTCGAGCATCGGCCAGCGTGCTATCGATCACTTGCTCTGGCGCGACAAAGTCGGCGCTTCCGATCAGCCGGTTTTTGCTCTCCAGGCCGCCGACGTCGGATCGCCCAACCCTAGCCAGTCCCATGTCGCTGATCTTGACGACACCGTCGCTTCGCAACAATAGATTCGACGGCTTGATGTCGCGGTGAATGATGCCACGCTGATGGGCGTGCGCGAGCCCGGCAATGGATTGCTGCAAGATGTCCATCGCAGCCGGCACCGAGAACACGCCGTCGCGTGCAACCGCTTGTCGCAAATCGATGCCGTCGACGTATTCCATGACAATGTACAATTTGCCTTCACACTCGGAAAAATCGTACGCGCGAACGATGTTCTGGTGATCTAACTGTGCCGCCGCTCGCGCTTCCTGCTTAAAACACTCGATCCGACGTGCATTGCTTGACGACTCGGGCGGCAATATTTTTAATGCCATCAACCGCTTCATGACGTGGTGTTCGGCCAAGTACACCACACCCATGCCACCTTTGCCCAAAGGTCGCAGTAAACGGTAACTGCCAAGGAAAAAACCGCGATTCCTGCCCGCCAAGATCTTGGCCGATTGCCAAGGTGTCAGCATGCCTGCGGCAACCAAGCCATCAGAAATTCGCTGGGGCGTAAACAGGTCACTGTCAATCAGTAACGATGCAACGACCTTCTTGATATCGTCAATCGTCACCAACTTGGACGCGAGCACGGATCGCACATACCCACGTGCTTCATCGTTCAGGTTTGGTTTTGCGGCGGGAGCGTTTGTGCTATTCATCGTCCAGAACTTTTAGCCATCAGAATTCCATTCATCTGCCGCGCATCGTAGCGCAAAGACGTATTCCTATCGAGTCCTTCCGCGCAAATTACTCGACGAAAACAAGAAAGATCGGGCCGAACTTCCACGCATGCGAAGATCGTGTTAACGTTCAGTGAACGACCGATAAATCGCCCGCATTGACTGGCAACATGTTGGGGTGGAAACAGCCGCTTCGGTCACGACCATCCCATGACCACGTACACACGCGGACACCCCGCACCGTCCCTTTTTTCCTCCGGCTACGAACTACATCATGTCTTACTTAAACGCAGCGGTTATCGGTACCGGGTTCATTGGCCCTATCCATGTCGAAGCGTTGCAACGCGCCGGTGTAACGGTTACCGGCATCTTGGGATCATCACCCGAGAAGTCGCGTGCTGCGGCGGTCGCCGTCGGTGTTCCAATCGGTTACGAGTCAGTCGATCATCTACTGTCCGATTCGTCGGTCGATGTCGTCCACATCACTTCCCCCAATCGATTCCACTTTGACCAAGCCAAAGAGTCACTGCGTGCTGGCAAACATGTCCTGTGTGAGAAACCATTGGCGATGGATTCGCGAGAGTCGACCGAACTGGTTCGACTGGCCAAAGAAACCGGTCGTGCCGCGGGCGTCAATTACAACATTCGCTATTACCCGCTGTGTCTAGAATCGAGCCAGAGAATGCGTGACGGACAACTGGGGGAATTGCTGCACATCACGGGCAGCTACGCGCAAGACTGGCTGTTTCACAAAACCGATTTTAATTGGCGGGTACTCAGTGATGACGGCGGTCCGCTACGTGCGGTTGCCGATATCGGTACGCATTGGCTCGATTTGATACAGTTCATCGTGGGCCAACCCATCACGTCGGTGTGTGCGGACCTGTCGACGATTTATCCGGTCCGACAGCGTCCCATCGGTGGCATCGAAACGTTCAGCGGCAAGGTCGACGAAAACCAATCGGTCGAATCAATCAACGTCGACACCGAAGACTACGGAGCCGTGATGTTGCGTTTTGCCGGCGGAGGAAAAGGTGTCCTGTGGGTTTCGCAGGTTACTGCGGGTCGGAAAAACTGCCTGCGTTTCGAACTTGCGGGCAGCCGGGAGGCAATCCACTGGAGCAGCGAAGTACCCAATGAACTTTGCATCGGACACCGTGATCGGCCTAACGAAAAGTTGATTCGCGATCCGGCACTCGTTGGCTCGAGAGCGCGAGATGCAATCAGCTACCCGGGCGGACACAATGAAGGGTTCTCCGACACATTCAAGCAACTCTTCCGTGATTTTTACGCACAAATCGAATCGGGTGACTATCACTCCAGTGCGACTTATCCGACATTTGACGATGGACATCACGAAATCTTGATGTGCGAGGCCATCCTTAGAAGCCATCGCCAACAGTGCTGGGTCAACGTAGGAGAATAGATACGATGCAACTTGGATTTGTCAGCGCGATTTTGCCCGATCAGTCGCTCGAAGAAGTCTTCGCCATCGCGGGCGAAATTGGCTACCAGTGCGTCGAGGTCATGTGCTGGCCTGTCGGCAAGTCAACACGTCGTTACGCCGGGATCACTCATATCGATGTGGCAACGCTGGACGAGTCATCCGTTGACGCGATCGGTAAATTGTCCGCCAAATATGGTGTCGCAATCAGCGGCTTGGGTTATTACCCCAACGCCCTCTCGGGTGACAAAGACGAATCCGCCAAGGCGGCCGACCAGATTCGCGACGTAATATCCGCCGCATCCACCCTTGGAATTGGCCGAATGAACACGTTCATCGGACGCGATTGGACCAAGAGCATCGACGCGAATTGGCCACGTTTTTTGGAAATTTGGCAACCACTGATTCGGCATGCCGAGCAGCAGGATGTGAAGGTCGGGATCGAAAACTGCCCGATGTTTTTTACCGACGATGAATGGCCCGGCGGCAAAAACCTGGCCTACAGTCCCGCCATCTGGCGACGAATGTTCAATGATATTCCCAGCGACCATTTTGGGCTCAACTACGACCCATCGCACATGGTTTTTCAACAAATGGATTATCTGGCGCCGATGCGAGAGTTTACCGACAAACTATTTCATATTCACGCCAAAGATGTTCGAGTGGACCAACATCGACTGGACCAAGTCGGAATTCTGGCCAATCCCAACGAATATCATTCACCCAAATTGCCAGGCATGGGCGGGGTCGACTGGGGAGCGTTTTTCTCCGTGCTCACCGACACCGGGTACGACGGGCCGGTCTGCGTCGAAGTCGAAGACCGAGCGTACGAAGGGTCATTGGAAAGCTGTCGGCGAGCACTGGTGCAAAGCCACACCTACCTGCGCAATTTTTGCCCGCGTGATTAGGCGGTATGCCAACGCGGGTGGTTGAATCGATGGGCGGTCTGCGATGTCGAACCAGCGAAGGTCGTCTGGCGCCTGCAGCAAATGTTGCGAATCGATGAAAACTGCAAACGATTCTCGCCGCCCATTGAATCCTCGATCGAAGTCTCGATCGATCAAGATCGACCGAGGGCAACGAATTAGAACTGGTGACCGCGACGCGGACCGTTTTGGGTCAGAGTCAATATTTCCGGCCCCGAATCAGTCATCAAAATCGAGTGTTCAAACTGTGCCGAGGGACGATGGTCTTTGGTGCGAACGGTCCAACCGTCGTTCTTGTCCGTTTTGGTGTATCGAGTACCGGCATTGATCATCGGTTCGACCGTAAAACACATTCCTGGGTAGAGACGATCGATGCGACTTTGGCGATTAGGAAAATGGGGAATCGACGGATCCAAATGAAATTGCTTTCCCAAACCGTGCCCCACGTATTCACGCACGACGGTGAAGCCGCGTTTGTGGGCTTCGGGCACAATCGTTTCACCGATTTTTGATACGCAACATCCCGGCTTCAATGCGTCGATCGCCAGATACAAACAATCGAACGCACACTGCGTGACGGCACGTTTTTCCTCGCTGACTTCATCTATCAAGAATGTTTCACTCTGATCACCGTGCCAGCCATCGACGATGGTGGTGATGTCGACGTTGATGATGTCACCGGGCTGAAGTTCGTAGTCGTCGGGAATGCCGTGACAGATCACGTCATTGACACTGGTACAGCAACTCTTGGGAAAATTCTGATATCCCAGCGTCGCGGGCACATGTCCGTTATCCACCGTCCACTGATGAATCATCTCGTCAATTTGGCCTGTAGTAACGCCCGCTTTTACCTGAGGTCGGATGTAGTCCATTAATTGGCCATTGACTCGTCCAGCGCGACGCATGGAGTCTTGCTGGGCGTCTGTCAGGATGAGCTTCTTTTGCTTTTGCAACATCGTCACTTCGGTAGGATTGTTGTGGAGGTTTTGCTGAACACGAATCAACAACGAAATGGTACCAAGGGCGGGGGGGCAGCCCAAGTAATCTTGAGTGTTGAATTGTTCCGATTTGAAGCGTTTGTGAATAGGTAAACCGTGCCGAATAGAGTGATCACCCACGCTCGGATCATCATAATCTAGGCCGACCGGCGGCCATTGCGGTCGCAATACCAACGCCGACCGGACGCAATACCAACGCTGATCGGCGGCAATCACGACCGCGACCGCAATCCCACCACGCCTCTAGTATTGTGTCAAAACAGATTGATGGGTGGTTCAGTAGGGCCGGTTCCCACCTTGTCTTTACCCACAAGTCTGCT
>JABDKS010000543.1 GCA_013002105.1 Pirellulaceae bacterium
CCACTCGGATCTTCGCTCGGGCCCATTTCCTGGCGAGAATCTGCATTGTGTTTGGCGATCGAATCGAGCGACAGTGTTTCGGCCTGCTCGACTTCGATCGCAATTGGTTCGCTGTGAACGGTCACGAACTTTTCTGTCTCTGGATCAAAGAAACTGAACGGTATGGCAGGAATTTCATCGATTCCTGGTTCTTTGGCACGAATGGTAGTCGTGAATACCTTTTGCGGTCCGTCGACGAACCCGGCGAGTGGTTCGTCGGGAACTTTGAACTTGGATGTCAAGCTTGGCAACTGCGCAATTGGTGGAGCCTGAATTCGATTCATGGGGCCGGTGCCCGCGATTCCAATGTGCAGTGTGATTGGATCACCGGCGGCTACCTTCGTCGGCTTCGCTTCTGTGGCAATTTGGTATCGACCGACGGCACCGCGGTAGTCGACAGGGCGTCCCTTTTCGGGGATCGGTCTGACACGGATCGGCTCAACGGCCGTTTGGGCGACAACGGGCCGCACGGATTGAATGCTCAAACGATTGCCGAACGGGGACCCAAAAAAATCGTCATCCAACAAACTCGAGCCGAACAATGAATCCGACCCGAAGAGGCTGCCGAATGGGTCACGCGACTTACCCAGTGCCGTGGGATATCGCAGGACGACTTGAACATCATCACCGTCGATCTCGCCAGGTCGTTGTGGATAGATAGTGGCATCTATTTCATAAAGATAGTAACTGCGGTCATCACCATTATTGTCCTGCCGCAAAACCTCCTTGCCGCCGGGCCGCTGATTCTGATCCCGGAGCGACGCTATCCGCTCGGAAAACGGTCCCCAATTGGTCTCCTCTGCGATCAAGTTCCACATATCACCTTCGGACAGCACGACGTTACGCTGTTGATCACGGTACGGTCGTACCCAGATTTTCAGTGTCAGTTCCAAGGCCTGCCCCACATAAATGCTCTCTTGTTTGCCTTCGATCTCTACAAGCAGTAGATCGCCGGTTTCGCTCTTGCTTGCGACCAACGTCATACTTTGTGTTTGATGGGTTCGGCCGTCCGCTTTGATTTGGAACGGTGGAATTTGAAATGTTCCCACTTCGCGTGGCGTGACACGAAAGGAATAGGTCGTCGACGACGTTTCCGAACGTCGACCATTTGCGATGCTGATCTGGGTGCTTCGCGATGGGGGTCCTGCCGGTTGAATCGATAGCCCCTCGACCCTTGGTGGTTCAGGTGGGTCAAAATCGGACGCGTCGCTAATCTTGACTTGCATTGTGACGGGCAGTCCAACGTAGGTCTCTCGCTCCGAAAGACCCGAACGAACTTCGGCAGCGGAGGCTCCGATTGCAAAGCCAAAAACGACGATCAACAACACTGGGACGAATGTATTAATAGGTTTGAGTCGATTCATATTTCGTACTCCTGTTCTCTCTCCACGCTTGGGACCACCATTTGGTGAAATGCTTTCGACGCAAGTAACTCCCCGTTTCGGATCACCAATCACGATCAACTGGAATGTATCTGGATCTCTCGCTGTTTCGGCGTTGTAGTCGCCGAAGCATGTCGCGATCGCGAATCGCCTGCAACATCTTTCGAGCTTCCTCCACAGTCATCTCTGCGTTCGCAAGTTCGATGGCCTCAGAAGATTGTTCACTGTCAGACAATTTGTCCGATTCGTTGTCGGAACTCAGTTTGCCCACAGGGGGCTCTTCGTCAGTGCCATTCTCCTGCGGTGGATTCAAATTGTTGCCCGTTGCCGATGGTGGATCTCGCTTCGGATCATCCGATGCCTGTGAATGCTGGGCAATTTGCTCATCATTCTCCGCCGACGGCGGTTGCATGGACTCATCGCGCGTTTCATCTTGCGGTTGCCTATCGTCTGATTGTCCCTGCTCGCCCTCGGAGTCGGCATGCTGATTCGAGTTGCCTTGGTCCGATTCACCTTCGTTGGCGTCGGGTTGATCGGGCGGTTGCTGATCAGATCTTGATTTTTGCGGATCACCATCTTGTGCGTCATCGTCAGACGGCTGCGAGTCTTGAGTTTGCGCATCTTGTTGATCCGAACCTTGTTGATCTGAATCATCCTGGTCGGGAATTTGCTGATTGGGATCGTTATGGTCGGGATTCTGCTGGTTGGGATCTTGCTGGTTGGTGTCGCCCTTGTCGTTTTTCGTTTGTGGTTGTTGATCGTTGGGTTGGTTCTCGCCCATCTGTTTTTGCAACTGACGGATTAGCTTTGCCGCCAATTCGATATTGGTCCGTGCATCGCCATCATTCGCATCGATTGATAGGGCACTGCGGTAAAAATTGATCGCTTGTCGCAGTTGTTCAATCGCGTCGGACGGATTGCTTGTCGCTGTACGCAGTGCTGCGGCGTAGCGACAGTTGCCCGCGTTAAACCTTGCTTTAGCTGCGATCTGATCGTCCAAACTGGTTGTCGCTTGCGCGAAAAGTGGCTCAGCGGCGTCGATGTCTCCTTTCCGGTACAGTGCCACGGCGCGGTTGTAGAGCAGTTCCGGGCGGGTCGGATCGATCTCACCGGCCACTGCGTATCTTTCCAGTGCGGCATCCAATTTGCCTTCGCGGACAGCCGCATTGGCACCATTAATTTGCACGGCAAAATCACAGGCGTCGGAGTCTGTTGCCAACGAAAGCAAGATCAATGTTGCCAGCATTCGTTGACTCCAAACGAATGGTCGACGCCGTCGATCGGCGGTACGCAAATGGGATTCATCGGCGTCAATACGGTTCGCGTATAGCCTGCTGATCATGCCGCGTTCCTTTGTTCATCTTGTGGGGATGACGAATTGACATCCTGTCGCACAATACCGACCGCGTTGGCTTC
>JABDKS010000555.1 GCA_013002105.1 Pirellulaceae bacterium
GGACGTCCGGTACAACTTCATCCGCTGGCTCAACAACGACGTCGGGACCGCGATCGGCCCCAGCCGCGTGCACCCGCAAACCGGCGAAATCCTGGATGCCGACATCATTTTGACCGACGGCTGGATTCGTCACTTCAATTTCAACTTCGAAGACTTGATGCCCAAACTGGCGATGGAGGGAACGAGTCCCGAGACGTTGGCTTGGCTGGGACGCAACCCACGCTGGGATCCCAGAATCCGTTTGTCACGTCCCGAAATTGCCAATCACTTGCGAGCCAAATACGCTCGCGAAGCTCAGCTCCCGATGGCTGGATTCTTGATGGCCCAAACCGATCCGTCATTGATCGGTGATGAAGAATTTGACGGCCTGATCGGTCATGTCAGCCAAAAGAATGGTCTTTGCCTGGCTGCCAGCAGCCGCAGCATGGATTTGGCTCTGACACGTATGAATTGGGCTCTGACGTTAATGGCCGATCAAGAGGCCGACGACGAAAAGAAAGAAAAGGACGAAGAAGAGGAAGCAGCCAAGGACGATGCTGACAAGAAAGACGACAAGGACGCCGAGAAAGATGACGCTGACAAGGTAGCCAAGAAGGACACCGACACGGACGACGATAAGAAGGACGATGACAAGAAGGAAGAGTCGGCCGAAAAAGAAAAAACGGACTTGCTCGATGGGATGCCCGAGTGGTTTGTCGGACCGTTGCTGGCTGATTTGGTCGCACACGAAGTCGGACACACGCTCGGCCTGCGTCACAACTTCAAAGCGTCCGCTCATCTGGACCTGGACGACATCAATAGCAACGGCACCAAAGGCAAAAAGACGATCGCATCATCGGTGATGGATTACATTCCGATCAACTATCGATTTGAATCGGGCGAAGTCCAAGGCGATTACGCGATGATCGACATTGGCCCGTATGACTTCTGGGCCATCGAGTACGGTTACACGTTCGATGACAAAAAATTGCCCGAGATTCTGAAACGTTGCAGCGAACCCGCGTTGCAGTACGCAACCGATGAAGACACCAGTGGCCCCGATCCACTCGCTCGCCGATACGACTTCTCCAAAGATCCGCTCGATTATGCCAAAGAACAGATGAAGCTGGTGAAGCTTTATCGCGGCCGGATTCTCGAAAAGTTTGTCAAGGATGGCGATAGTTGGGCCAAAGCCCGACGCGGGTATGAATTGACCCTCGGTCTGCAAACTCGTTCGGCCAGCATGATGGCCAATTGGGTCGGCGGCGCGTTCGTCAATCGTGACAAGAAGGGCGACCCGGGCGATCGACCGCCTGTGGAAGTCGTTCCTGCCGATCAGCAGCGCGCGGCGTTGAAATTTGTGATCGAAACGTCGTTCAACGACGAAGCTTACGGATTGACGCCAAAATTGCTCGAACGCATGAGCGTCGATAAATGGCTTGACTCGGGTTTCAGCCACGGAATGTCCAGTGAAGCGGCTTGGCCGATCCACGACCGCATCTTGGGTGTTCAGGCATCCGCACTGACTTGGTTGATGAATCCAACCACCCTGCGTCGTGTCTATGACAACGAATTGCGTCTACCCGAAGACGAAGACGCACTGACGTTGCCGGAATTGCTCGACACAATCAACAAGGCGGTCTGGAACGAATTGGACAAGGATTGCCCCGAGGGTCGCAATGATCGCAAGCCGATGATCAGTTCGCTTCGTCGCAACCTCCAGCGGGAGCACATGCAGCGTTTAGTGGACTTGGTTTTGGAAACGTCCGACGACACGGCCGCCTACAAACCGATCAGCAATCTCGCTCGGATGGAACTGCGAACGCTGGCCAGCCGAATCGAAGCCTCGATCGACAAGTGTGGCAAGAAAATGGATGCCTACTCGTTGGCCCACCTGACCGAAATCAAGGAACGCATTTCGCGTGCCCTGGATGCCGGTTACACCTACAACGCCGCGAAGCCTCAAATGCCGACCATGTTTCTGCTCGGCAAAGAACCCTCCGCGGGCGAGTAAGCGATCGTCGAACCAGTAGAATGGGTTGCCCGCGATTGATTGCGAGCTGATCTAACTATCAAACAAAACGCCGGAAGGTTTCCTTCCGGCGTTTTTTTGTGTTCCGATCGATCGACGGGCAACGAGCCTGCGACGTGTGATTCACGCCTTCTTGTTGATCGCGATCGATTGTTTGGCCCAACTGCGTAGCGACCGTGTATTGGAAAACACGCTGTCGGGAATCTCGTAGTAGGGCATCCGTCCAAACTTCTTGGCATCTGCTTTGACAAACTTGTCGACATTCGAATCGTCCACTTTCAAGTGGGCCACACCCTCGGACGTCACCAAAGCAAACATCGACTTGGACTCAAAAATCCCGTACCCGCCAAACATCTTACGAGTGGATACGTCACCCAACGGAGACAGTCTTTCAGCCAACTGCACAGCAACATCCGTCGCTTGAGAAGTAAGCTTCGCTCCTTTACGGCCCATGATGTATCAATCTTTGGTTGGAGATCGGTGCTGAAGTTCGATTGCGTTTGCCAGCACGCAAAGTTTCCCAGCACGCAAAGCTGTCGCTGAATCCGGGGTCTAGAATAGGTGTCTATACCGTCGACGCATGTTAACACGATCGCCCCCGGTGGTCGCTACATCCGCCATGTTCTGTCTGCGACCAGCGCTTTGCACAACCCCGTCAGCCGCGGTTATCAAAAGTAGCCGTCACGCTCCGCGTGACGAAGCCCGACCCGATGGCCAACCACTTCTGGCGATCCGGATCGGAGACTGTACCTCCCTGATGGTCCACCGTTTCGTTCGATCAAACGTCCGCCGGTCGAACGCCCAAAATCGGGCTTCGTCACGCGGAGCGTGACGGCTACTTTGGAAATGTGATCTTCGCGGGGCACGCACGAGGACAAGTTGTCTGAAAATAGTCTAAACAGGCGGGGTTTCGACAACGTCTTCTTTTGGCTCGGCGGGGACGGCGGTGCCATCTGAGTCAGCGGCTTTCTCGTCGCTGGCTTCCCCGTCCGCCGACTTTTCCTTCATCGGAGTCTCAGCGTTTGCGTTATCGGTCTTCGCATCGGCATCGTCATCGCTGTCCACTTGGGGAGGTTCCTTGGACTCTTCTTCGTCCGCGGCTGCCAGCTCTCGCTTACGTTCTTGTTCCTCCAACTCTTTTCGTCGCGCGGCAGCTTTCTCTTTCTGCGTCTCGCGAAACTCGGCGTAGGCATTGTGATCGATATCGCCGTAGTCGCGCATCATGGTTGCGAAGGTGTAGAGCGGGAAATTTTCCGGCAAATCTTCCGAATCGATCACATTCATATAGTGTCGGATCGATTCGAATAGGTCGTCAGCCGTGTCGTCGATCACCAAAACAGGGTAGTCGTCAAAAATTTCGGCCCATTGGACAAACGCTTTCTCGAACAACTCGGTCGCCTTGAACAGTTCCGCGTCAGTAATCGCTTTTTCCGCATCGTAAATCAGCTTACGAGCTTCCAGGGTTCGGTCTTCTTGTTCCGCCTGCGCGAGCGTTTCCCAATAATCGAAGTTGATTTGATCGCGATAGCCGCGAGTTTTATTGTGGCGTTCGGACAGGTCTTTCATTTCGCCGATCAAGCTGACAGCCTTGAGTCGAACGGACGGATCCGAGTTCTTCGCGACCTCGCCCAGATCCGGTCGCACCATGGCGGCGATGTACTTCATCTGCTCTTTGCCCGCCTCGGTCCGCTCCTCGGGGGCCCGTTCGTAAACTTTCTTGACATCGACCGGCAGTTCGGCCACTTTCTCGGCAACTGCGGCGTCGTAGGCCTCTTTGGTCAGTTCGCGAAACTGCTGCAACTTTTCTTCGCGCAAATTTTCTAATTCTTCCAATTGGCCAAGTTTGACGGTGAAGGGCAGCAAAGTCGGGATACTGCGTTTACCAAAGTCTTCCCAAGCCTTGGACGCCAATTCCCAGGCACTTTTTGCTTTCGCATTTAAGACGCCCTCGTCTTCGATCGCTTCGGCGTGCTTGATTCGCCATTTCGGTCCTGTCTCGTAGAAATTTAGAGGTGTTTGACGGCGGATCTTGACGCCCGAGTCGACCAAGCCGTAACCGCGTTCCAACCACAGGCGGCCGACCAGCCAGTTGTCTGGTTTTCCAAAGGGCCCCAGTGCGTCGGGACTATCGATCGGGATTTGTTCGTCCATCAATGACTCATGCAGCACGTCATCGTCGGCGAACAACCGGCGAAACTGAACTTTCTCGTCCGATACGCCCATCTTTTGCCCGTAGAACCAACCGGTGTACCAGACCAATCGTGGTGCATTTCGATTTTGACGCACACCGCGTGTCAAAAATTCGGTGCCCTCACGGACCATTTCGTAGCGTTGGCGGTAATCATCGAATTCGATCGAGACGTTGTAGGCCAGGTTGTGTGCTTGATGTTCCCAGACTTTGTCGTAGTGGGGCTGTAACAACGCGATGTTGTTCAACGCCGCCTTTAGACGGTCCCATTCGTGCATCACGCGGTACTCATGGGCCTTGTTCCACAGCAACGTGGCCGCCACCCCGCGCAACCCCAGCGACGCAAGTTTCATCGTTTCGCTGGCCGGACTGATTTCGCCCAGGTCACTCTCAGCAATATTGAACTTCACACGCATTTCGCTCAGTCGGCCACCGGCGTCTCCGCCACCGCTGGAAGGTTGCCCCAAGAGGTACAACGGCACCAGCATCCCCAGCAGGATCACCAAGTAAACAAGCTTGCGTCCAAAAACAGTCGAACGATTCATGCCGCGATCTCACGCGATTTGAGGAAGAAATAACTGATCAAAAATGCCAGCACACAGTAGCCAAAGGTAGCCACGGCGTGACGCGCCAGCAGGGCGCCAAAAATATCGAAGCCACTGGCGGCGTACTCGGCCGTACCAACCATTTTAGGCAAGTTCGGCAGAGCGGTCGCAATCGCGTCCAACGCGTAAACAATCGCGGCGTCGACCGTTTTGATAACGCGTCCAGCAACTTCTTCGACGTCCAACTGCGTGGTCATCGCGTCTTGTTGCAGAATCCGGACGAACGATTCGATCGGGCCCCCACCATGTGAAATATTCGAATCGATGTAGTGCCGCGTGTCATAAATCTGTTCGGCCGAAAAACCTAACAGCACACAAACGGCGGTGGCGATCATGGCGACCGGACCACTTAAGAACGTACTGAACATGACTCCAAAAGCGGTCACCATGGTCATTTGCAACCAGATCGAACCGTAGGCCTTTGTCAAATTCCAGCCAAAGGACGTTTCGGCCGGACGCAGGTAAACGCCCCCTTTGGTGACACCCAGATACTGGCTGCGGTCCAGGCACTTGATGACCAATTGCATCCGCCCGTCTTCTGTCACCAAATCCTCGAAGACATCCAAATCGGTCGCTTCGCCATTCTTGTCCGTTCCTTGCACTTGCAAAGGCAAGGTCTTCTCATCGACCTGATACTCTTGGACCACAAAATCAATCGGATTGCTTTCCGCTTTTGTGTCGGGATTTCGGATCATCAGGACCCCTTGAATCCCCGTTTCGATATCGCCTTTGAACGATCGATACGCTCGGACACTCAGATCGACGGGGATGCCATCGGGATATCGCGCCGGGGTGACTTGATTGAAATCAAAGATGGCAGCGGCCAACGTGCTGCCTTCGATGTATCCGTGTTGAATCTTTCGCGCACCACGCGAAAGCCCGATCACACGTGAAATACCCGAACTGCTGTAACCACCGGACAACTGCTCGGCACCAACGTCGATGCCTTGCTCTTTTTCGTTGCCGGATCGGTCCAGGAAGGACACTTCGCCGTAGGATGGCACACGAGCACGCAGCGCCCCGGTGGGCGGTCCAATCGTGAAGGTCCCATCGGCATTTTGCGTTACAACGTGTCGGTGGCCACGATTGATGTCGGTCAACCCGAGGCCGTCCTCTTTGTCGATTGTGAAAGCATGTTTATGAAACTGGACGTAATCGGTTTCGCCTTCCAAGAGTCCGCGATTGTTGTCACGCACTTCGACCACTTCGGTATGCGTGTGACGCAGGCCCCGCTTCACGAACAGGTAACTGGTCAAACCCATCGGAATCAAAATCAGTGTGCCGACTCCGACGAAACCCAACATCCGACCTAAAACGATTTCGGTTGGACGCACCGGCTTGGTGACGATCGTATAGATCGTTTTGCTCTTGATATCGGTTGGCAACGAAAAAGCACTGATGAACAGCGCCAGAGCCAAGATCAAGTAATTGGTGGCGGTCAGCACAAAGCTGATATACAGTCGCGCGGGATCATCGCTTTCGGGGTTCAAATACCAGCCGGCGAGCAGCAACCCGACGATGAACAGACCCACGACGAACAGAACTCGACGACGAATCGCTTCTTTGAATGCCAGTCGGGCGAGTGCAAAAACTCGTCGCGGTGACGTGCCGGGCAAATCAAATCGAAGCAAGTCGCGAATCGTTCGCGCGACGGCGTAGAAACCTTCGACCGGTCCATAGCGGGCCGCCGAAATGATGTAGCCGACCATCAGTCCGACCAGGATCGCCAACACGATCAGCACGACGCCCTGCAGCAACGCGCTTTCTAGGAACGCGTTGGGTCGGAGCAGCCATTCGTTGAATGACCAGAAGTCTTCTGGTTGTAAGTTCATTGACCCGATTCCTCCGATGAGGATTCAGGGGATGATTCTGCCGATGCGTCCGAAGCCGAAACACGACGGGCTCCCGGACGGGCTTCACTCTCCCGGACAATGTTCAAGAACAGGTCTTCCATCGTCGCGGTCGGGTTGTCGATCGATTTCAAGTCGCCGCCGTGACGCCGGATGACTTCGACGATCTCCTCTTTGGCCGCGTCACTCAAGCCACTGGCGTGGACCTCGGTGACATCTTGCACTTTCAGTAGATCCGAGACGCGGCCAAGTTCTTTCAATTCGCCTTGGTGCAGAATCGCAACCCGGTCGCAGACGTCCTGTACGTCGGCCAATTGGTGACTACACAGCAGCACTGTTTTGCCCTGATCACGCAGAGCCAGGATCAAGTCCTTCATCTCGCGGGTACCGATCGGGTCCAATCCGGTGGTCGGCTCGTCCAACAACACCAAGTCGGGATCGTTGATCAGGGCCTGGGCGAGTCCGACCCGACGGGTCATCCCTTTGGAGTATTCGCGAAGCTGCCGGTGTTTGGCTTGCTCCAATCCGACCAGTTTGATCAGTTCGGCGACGCGTTTCTTTCGGTGAGCCCCCGACATGTCGAACAGGCGACCGTAAAAATCGAGCGTTTCTTCGGCAGTCAAGAACTTGTACAGGTAGGATTCCTCGGGCAAATACCCGATTCGTTCGTTCTTCTTGGTCTCGCTGGCGTCTTTGTCAAACACCAACACGCGCCCGCTGGTCGGAAACAGCAGCCCCAAGATCAACTTGATCGTGGTCGACTTGCCGCTACCGTTGGGACCGAGCAGGCCAAAGATCTCGCCCTTGCGAACTTCGATGTCCAGAGATTTCAGCGCGTGGACCTTCTTTCGGCCCCAAAAGTCACGGTATATCTTGCTCAGATTTCGTGATTCGATGACAACGCCCGAATCAGTATCCAGGTTAGAAGTGGCTGGGGCAGGTTCGCCGGTCGAGTCAGCGACCGCAGTTGAATCGGTATCCACGAGCACAAGCTTTCGTAGAGAGACAAAGAAATAAAACACATCAAGCCGCGAAAACCGGGCTCGAAACCCGTCTTTGGGGCGTGAATCGTCGATGGCAACGTACCAACTCCGACGCCCGCCATCACGCGATGGATGAGCCAATTACGCAGGTATTCGAAAACCCGCCAGCGCGGAGTTCGAGAACCAGATTTTTACGCTACGGGAGGTCGGCGCGAAGTGTTCGTCCTTTTTGCCCCGTGCCATAGCATATCGGGACCATTCTTAGCGTGCCTCAGGTAGGACCCGCGGGACTGGACGCAATAAGCGAGGCTGGATGGGGTCGGCAAGACTCAATGGGGTCGGCAAGGTAGCGGTCTGCAAAATCGCGACTCCAGCGGAAAATCGCGGCCGACCGGTGCTGCTGGCCAGGTCGATCAATCGGGCCAGGATTCGAGCCTGCCGTAGTTACACCCCGAATATTTTGCTCGAAGGAGTTTCGCAGCTGCAAACCGGCACCACGAACTTTGCACCATGATTTGCATCACGAATCCCCAAAGTCTGTGATTCCGGCTACAACAGGGCTGTCACGGTGGTTTCCCGTGAACACACGTGATGGAACCCTTCTGTGAGCGAAGTGACCGATCGAGACGACGCGTACCAAAAATCGCTCCGATTCTTGTGCGACCGAATCAATTACGAACGGATGGCCAGCGGCACCGCTCGCTACCCGTTCCGGCTGCATCGTACATACGAATTGCTGACCCGACTGGGATTGAGCAACTATCTGCACGAGAATGCCCAAAGTCACAATCTGCCACGCCACGATGTGCCGCATCGCAAAGTCCCAATCGTCCATATTGCCGGCACCAAGGGCAAAGGCTCGACCGCCACGATGGTTGCCGCCATTCTGACTGCCGCTGGAGTTCGCACCGGCCTGTATACGTCGCCACATCTGAACCATCTGACCGAACGCTTTCGGATCGACTCGACCCCTTGCTCTCCCGAGCAGTTCACCCAGCTGGTCGATCGGATCGCGCCGGTGGCCGACCAGTTGGCCAGCGAAGACCACGGTTCACCCTCGTTTTTTGAATTGACCACCGCCGTCGCGATGTTGCATTTTGACACCCAACAGTGCGATGCGATCGTACTCGAGGTCGGACTGGGGGGACGGTTGGACAGCACGAACGTGTGCCAACCCAGCGTCACAGCGATTACGTCGATCGGCTTGGACCATCAACACGTACTGGGCGATACGATTGCCCAAATCGCGGGTGAAAAGGCCGGCATCATCAAACCCAAAACCCCAGTGGTCAGCGGCGTCCGCGCTGGTGATGCCGCCGACGTCATCAAACGGCACGCTGATGACAACGGTGCCCCCCTGTTTCAGCTCGGCCGTGACTTTGATTTTGACTGCGTGCCGCAATCCGATTGGGGCAGCCGCATCACGTACTTGAGCAAACACCCGTCGCTGATCCATTCCATCATCGCCGACTTGCCGCTCGAGGGCGATCACCAAGCACAAAATGCGGCAATCGCGATCAGCATCGCCAGTCTGCTGCGAGATCAGTTTTCCAGCGGCGGTGGCACAGCCCTGAACGAGCCGATGATCCAATCGGCGCTGGCCAATTTACAGTGCCCCGGGCGGATCGAACGATTCTTAGTCGCCAACGATGTGACCGTCATCATCGATGCAGCACACAACGACGATTCAATCGCCGCCTTGTGCGATTCGATTCGCGACCGTTTTGCCAACTCACCGAAAGCCAACTCACCGAAAGCCAGCCAAACAGACAGATTAGCCAAATCGCCCGAATCTGGAGGACCATCCCACGTTGCAGATTCACCCGACTCTGGGAGAGCCGACTGTCGCAAACCGATCTCGATCGTGTTTGGAACCAGCCGCGACAAATCGGCCGCGTCCATGCTGAGCCAACTTGCCCCCCTGGCCGACACGTTGATTCTGACGCGATTCGAGGGAAATCCAAGGTTCACGCCGACCAGCGAGTTGCTGCCGCTGGTCCCGGAATTCGTTTCGGATCGCGTCCACGTTGTAGAAAATCCCGTCAAAGCCTGCCAGCGAGGGCTTGAATCCGTCTCGCCAGGTGGAACCATGGTGGTGTGCGGGTCGTTTTTCATCGCCGCCGAGACTCGCCCCTGGGTCGCCGAGCAAAGCGTCGACCCGGTCACCTAATTGAACGGTTTGTTTGCCCCGAAATTCCTTTTGCCCTGTAATCTCTCTGCCCCGTATTCCCTCTGCCCTGCTATCCCTCTGCCCTGTAATCCCAGCGTCGTTCTTTGAATAACCGCCCAAGCATTTTGAACGTCTGGCATGCGACCACGTCGACCGACCAGCCTGGACGGATCGAGTCGTGCTGTGAAGCTTGGCTGGATTGCGACGAGGTGGCACGGGCGGACCGGTTTCGTCGACCAACCAGTCGTAACCAGCATGTTGTCGGACGCGGTATGGCGAGGCGACTGTTGGGCTACGAATCGGTGGCACCCACCGAGATCCGTTTTGCCGAAGAAATACACGGCAAACCCTACGTGGTCGAACCCGAGGCGGCCAAGCAACCCTTTAATGTCGCCCACACCGAAGGCTTGGTGATGTGTGGTGTCGGCGATCCACATCATGAATTGGTCGGCGTCGATGTCGAACGACTCGGTCGGCGTACCGACCCAGCATTGGCGGAACGATATTTTTCACGTCCGGAGGTGCAGTATCTGAACACCAAGACCGACGAACAATCGCGACGCGACGCTTTCTTGAGAGTCTGGACGTTGAAAGAATCGTACATCAAGGCCATCGGCACCGGTCTGCAGACACCACTGGCGGATTTTGCTTTTGTCGATATCGATTCCGATCAACCACAGATCGAGATGCTCAATCCCAAATTGGAATCGGATTTAGCTTGGCAATTCTTTTCGATCCGACCTCGACCCGGGTTCATAGGTGCGATCGCGGTAGCCTGCCGTCGATCCGACGCCCCCGTTGAGATCAATTTGCAGTGCTTTGATGACTTGATCGAGTCACCCACGAGCGTCTGATTTGGTTTCCAGCAAGATCTGTTCGCCATCGGACCAATCAACGGAAACTTTTAACTGCAAACTTGCCTCGGATTCGACTCGCGCAATCAATTGTGCCAACGTGGACATTCGCTGGGCGACCAATAAGAGTGATTTCCCCCGTGCTTCCAATGCGTCACGAACCGGACGCAGTGATCGACGTCGATCGGTGTCGGCGCTCGCATACACGTGGTTCATCTGCACGATCTGACGACTCGTGATCTCTTGCTGCAACACCACCTGATCCGATAGTTGATCGAGCATCGGGCGTGAGACGTTCTGCCACGGTGACTGTGCATCCAATCGGGCCGCATAACGAACGCGAATCGACAGTTTGCGCGAACAACGCACGTCCAAGCGAATCCCCAGTGAAACGGAGTCATCGTCCTGGAGTGTCAGCACTGCCACACCCCGAGTACGGCGCAGCGAGGTGGCTTCAATCGGCTCGATCCACCCCACCTCGACTTCCTCAGGCAAATCAAAATCAACCGCCAACCGCGCGATGCGAGGCGGAATGGGTCCCTGTAAATCCCACGTCGGTCGTGTGTCCCACTGCGACAAATCAATTTTCCACGGCTCCGACTCGACGCGCGGACGTAGATAAACCGTGTTGCCAGCGTCATCGACCAAACGTCCGTGCAGCAACGCGGAACTCGATGCGGTCTGCTGTGATCGCTCTGCCCAACGAAAACCCTGGTCCTCCGATCCAACGTTCGCGACGGTCGATTGGGATCGCGTGTCAACGATCTGCCACAGGCCCGCTCCCTCGGGATCCTGTTTTAATGCCAACGCGACGTCGAAGGGAAACTGTAGTTGCAATGATGTTGTGTCGCCGACGAGCAAGTCGACGTTCGTGTCAACATCGCCGGGCGGCGGTAACGAAACCGATGCAACGTCAGCCACTCGCGTCGGCTGCGGCGATTCAACAGGTGTCGGTGCTTCATCGTCTTGTAATGGATCGGCACCTTCAATCAACGACGCAACGTCATTCATTTCAGCGGCCGTTGCTTCGACCGCCTCGCTCTTGGCCGACTCGTCTTTGGAATCTTTTTGCTGCTGGGCAGGATCGACTTCGGCGTCCGTAAGTCCGAGATCCGGCACCAGCGAACCGATGGACATCATTGGCTCCGGCAGGACACTCAATCGCGGTGTCGAGTCTGACTCGGCCGAGTCATTCGAATCGAGCAGCAGAAAATCGCCCGAGAGATTCTGGTCGCCCGAGAGATTCAGGTCGCTCTCCGACCGATCCGGTGCTGATTGGGCTGTCACTGACGCGTCGGCCAGCCCGTCGCGTCGCGTGCCAGTTTCGATCGAATTCGCTGATCCTGGTCCTTGATCCATGCTGGATCGGTCATCTTGTCCCGGTTGGCTCGCGTGGAACAAAATCGCCACGATCGCGACAGCACCGATCGCCAGTAAACCCCGCATGGCCAACCGTCGCATCGGTGCATTTTCAGCAGCCCTCTTGGTGGTTGCTTTTTTGGCTCTGGGGTGCGTCTTGGCTTGAGACAATTTGGTTTGAGATATCGGCGATGCTGCCGATTCGAATGGACAGGCATCATGATCGATGCCTTGACTCAATCGATAACGAAAACGATCGATATTGTTACTTGAATCGCGATCGACTTGCGGACAAGTTTCACCCTCTGAGACTCGAAACACATAACCGCCAAAGAGCAGTTCACCCTCGGCGGTGACTTTCCAATGGCTCAGGTCAATCTCTGGCAGAGGCAATTGCCACTCACGCTGGTGGATCACCGATGCTGCGGCAAGCTGTTGGCACCACGCTGCGATGATGTCATCGGGTGGTGTGCCCAATCGGGCCAGCAGCGAATCGACCGGTTCGCCGTCGTCGTCCCAAGCAACAGCCATCACTTGCGAATCGCTTGCGTCGGACGATACGTTTGCCCCGGCCGATCGGTCAGCTAGCAACCAAGCTGTGGCCGCTTGCGGAGTCAGTTCACCGACGCGGACTTTTTCCAACGCGTCTTGCCACTGACTCGGGTCGACACCGTCGATCGTCTGTGAGGTTGTTGTCGTAAAATCGCGTCCTGAGCCGCTCATTTCGATCAATTTTCCGGTCGAAAAATTCGGATTTGATGGCAATCTATCACGCGCTATTTGCGGGCGATTTTACCGCATAGACGGCTCGCGATAGGTAAGACCCGCAAAGTTTTCCTACCTAGAACGACCGGAATAACCAAATGCTGGAGTCCAGTTGTGCCGATAACTCCGCCTGAAGCGGTTGTTCTCGACGCGCTGATCGTAGGAATGATCAGGCGAAAAGCGCATCCGATTCAGGAGCCATACCGGGGGGATGGCCCAATGTCTCACGTGAGATCCGTGCGGGCATTGAGCCTGGAGAGTGTTGTTCATGCAACACGTATCCATTTGCTTCGAGCGACACGTTAGCGTCAAAGCGATGCCCCGCAATTGATTAATCGGCCCAACTAGCGATGCGGCCGCCGCCGCGGAGACGTTTGCGATGCAACGAATGACTCGAAAAAACACTCATACCATTTCCACGCCTGGTGACTCGCGTACCGGATTCACGCGAACCGGTCGGTACTTGCGAACCACGTTGGCCGCGGTTGCCTTTGCGACCTGGACCCTTGCGTTCGTGTCCAGCGGCACTGCACAAGTCGTTCAAGCCGACTTTGACTACGAAGCCAGCGGATTTGTCGTTCCAGCCGGTATGACAACTGGGCAAATGGACGGCGGTGTCATGCAAGTGGGCTACTATCCCACAGCGGCAGGCTCCAGCTGCGCTGCGGGCGGTTGCGATACAGGAGGCTGCGATGGCGGTTGCGACTCAATGGGTTGCAATGGCGGTGGCATCTTGGGTGACGCGGCAGTGACCGGCGGTGTGCTACGCCACCTAGCCGGCAGCGGCATGGCCTGCGGCGGTTGCGGAACCAGCGGTTGCGGTTTTTGCGGCGGCCTGAGCAACATGCGACACATGTGCATCTTTTGTCGCGGTGCAGGTTGCAGTGTCTGTCAAATGATTCAACAAAACGGCCGAGGCGGACCTTGCGGCTTGTTTGGCATCGGTGCTGGTGGGATCTATTCGATGCTCTCGAGCATTCAGCCCTACAGCAAGGCAGGCTTGTGTGCACAACGCTGGTACGATGCTTCGCTCGAAGGCATGTTCCTGACCCATTCCTCCGGTTCGACCGGGAATGTCAACGGACTGACCTCACGCGGCATCTCGGGCCCCATCGTACTGGGCATCGACGATACCGACGCCGGTGGTGACCTGGAAGCCGGATTCCGACTTTCCGGAGCGGTCATGCTGGGCGGTGCCGGATCCAATATCGAAGCGACTTGGGTGGGCGAACACGAGTGGAGCAGCGAAGCCACAGCGTTCGGCAATGGCCCAGAACTCTTCTCATTCATTAGTGAATTCGGAACGTCACCGCTGAACGGCTACGACGATTCCGACCGATCGTTGCAACAAAGTGTCAAGAGCACGAGCGAATTTGACTCGGTCGAACTGAACTATCGTCGTCGCACGGTTACACCTTGCTGTCGCTTTCAGACCTCATGGTTGTTCGGCCTGCGATACATTCGCTACGACGACAGCCTGATCTATTCCACGCTGGGCGAAAACAACAATACCGTCAATGCATCGCTGCCACGTTTCTTTAACTCGCACTCGCGTAACGAAAACAAGATGTTCGGTGCTCAAGCCGGCGGTGACATTTGGTGGAACATCAATCCCGGCATCTCGCTGGGACTGGGCGGCAAACTGGGTCTGCTGAAAAATGACATCGACTCGGTCGCCACCTACACCTCCAATTCACTCGACCCGCTGGCGACTCCTGGAACCGTCTCGTTTGTCGACGGTGACCAAGACACAACGGTGATGGGTGAATTCGAGATCAAAATGATCTATCGCCTCACGCATTCTTGGACCGTCCGCTCGTCTTACTACCTCTTGGGTGTCGACGATGTCGCTTTCGGAACGGTCGACGTAAATCGAATCCGACAGTTTGTGACGGCCAACCCAGTGGGTGCCTCACAATCAGGAATGGATTCGCTGACCGTGCAAGGTTTCTCGATCGGTGGCGAGTACGTTTGGTAAAACCACGACACACCAACCAACCACCAGAATCGTCGATCGGCATTGGCCGAGACACGAAGAAAGCCCGCCGGGATGACCCAGGCGGGCTTTTTTATTTGATTCGGTCACGACCAGCCACCTGCCGCGAAAATGCCAGGACAGGTCCTCGCCCGCCTACGGAAGATCGAAAACTGGTTCTACGCGGCCGCCTTGGCTTCTGCTGCGTAGAATCCGGCGATCGTATCGACGACTTGCAGCTGCTCGGCCTCGGTTAACGACGGGAAAATCGGCAAGTTCAAGACTTCGCCGCACGCGCGTTCGGTTTCGGCCAGTTGCGATCGGTCGACGGGCAAGTTCGCGAAACACTCCTGTTGATGCATCGGCACCGGATAATAGATCTCGCTACCAACACCCCGTTCGGCCAAATGTGAACGCAGTTGATCGCGACGCCCATCGGCGACACGAATCGCGTACTGATTCCAAACGTGAAACGCATTGGGATCTTGAACCGGCAGCGTCAATTTTCCGCTGTCGACCAAATTGGCTTCGCCCAACAGTCGGTTGTAACGTGCCGCGATCGCCGCTCGATTTTCCACACTCTGCGACAAGTGACGCAGTTTGACTCGCAGCACCGCGGCTTGGAACGTATCCAAACGACTATTGATGCCGACAACTTGGTGATAGTACCGCGGACGCATGCCGTGTCCGGCAAACAAACGCAAGCGATCCGCCATGGCCGCGTCATAGGAGGTCATCATGCCGCCATCGCCCATCCCACCAAGATTCTTGGTGGGGTAAAAACTAAAACAGCCGATGATGCCCCAGCTGCCCGCTGGACGCGAATGGTAGGCAGCACCGATGGCTTGTGCGGCGTCTTCGACAACCGGCACATCGTGGTCACCAGCGATTTGGCAGATCCGATCAATCTCGCAGCATTGACCAAACAGGTGAACTGGGATGATCGCTTTGGTGCGCTCTGTGATCGCTTCGGCGATTCGATCCGGATTGACGTTGAACGTGTCGGGCTGAATGTCGACGAAAACCGGTGTGGCCCCCAAGCGGACAATGCAACTGACCGATGCAAAAAACGTAAAGCTCGGCACGATCACTTCGTCACCAGGCCCAACGTTCAGCGCCATCAATGCAAGTAACAGGGCGTCGCTCCCCGAGGCACAACCGACAGCGTTTTCGACTTGGCTGTGTCCGGCAACTTCGCATTCGAGTTCGGTCACATCGGGACCGAACAGAAATCGGCCACTATCGACGACCGCGGTCAGAGCTTCGACAAACTCATCCCGATGGGGTTGGTTGTCGCGATTGATATCCAGGAGCGGGACTTTATTTGTAGGGGCCATCCGGGCAACCTTCCGTGGTCGTGCTAGGCAAATCATTGGCGGAGTGACCGATCGTACAATTGATTCGATCACGCCACTCGGGGTCAAAACAACGTGGCGCCGCTGAAAACGGCAGTTTCGTCCCTGGAATTAGCGGGCAACGGTATCTCAGGTCAAGGGAGTTTCACTCATTCTCCCAGCCCGCCAGCCTCAAACCATGTAAATATCGGGCCCGATCCCACCGCGTCATTGGCC
>JABDKS010000585.1 GCA_013002105.1 Pirellulaceae bacterium
ACCGCATTCCCGATTAAGAAACGAAGTTGTCACATCCGAGTCGGTTTGACTCCGATTGACGAAGTGTAGCCATCAAGCGATGACGCCATCGCGCCTTTGGGACGATGACGCGGCAAGAGACAAGCAGCAACCTTTACAAACCAAATTTGAAACGAGTCCTCCACGATGGGCCAAAAAGTCAACCCAATCGCTTTCCGAACCGGCGTCACACGCGGCTGGAGCAGTCGTTGGTATGCGTCCAAGCAGGACTTTGCGGATCTGTTGGTCGAAGATCGCAAGTTGCGAAATTTCATCACCAACCATCCGAAGAAAACACAATATAAGAATGCCGGTATCGACCGGATCGAAATCGAGCGTACGCGTGACGAAGTTCGCGTGATGATGTACGTCGCTCGACCAGGTCTGATCATTGGCAAGAAGGGTCAGGAGATCGAAATCCTCCAGGCCGAATTACAAAACTTGATCGGTCGACGAATCAATTTGAAAGTTGAAGAAGTCGGTCGGCCAGAATTGCAGGCTCAGCTTGTCGCAGAAGACATTGCTCAGCAGCTCCAGAAACGTTCGAGTTTTCGCCGCACAATGAAGCGATCGCTTGAGCAAACCATGGATGCGGGTGCCAAGGGCATCAAAATCCAGTTGGCTGGACGACTGGGCGGTGCGGAAATGGCTCGCCGAGAAAAGCAAAGCATGGGTTCGATCCCGCTGAGCACACTGCAAGCAAAAATAGATTACGGGACAACTGAAGCGATGACGCCACAGGGGCACATCGGGATTCAGGTCTGGATTAACCAAGGTACATACGGAGACGACGATGGCTCTGATGCCCAAACGGGTCAAGCATCGCAAAAGCCAAAGAGGTCGCATAAAAGGTAGCGCGACTCGCGGAAACACGGTCGTCTTTGGTGATTACGGCATTCAATCCCTTGAACCGGGTTGGGTCAAAGCGACGACGATCGAAGCGGGACGTATCGCTGCTCAGCAATACGTCCGTGGCGAAGGAAAACTGTACATCCGAATCTTCCCCGATAAGTCAGTGACCAGCACACCGCTGGAAACTCGAATGGGGAAGGGAAAAGGTGAACCGGATTTCTGGGCCGCGGTCGTCAAGCCTGGCACGATCCTTTACGAACTCGGTGGCGTCACTGAACAACAGGCCAAGGTGTGCTTTGCGCGTCTTGCCAGCAAGTTGCCGGTGAAGGTTCGCTTTGTCGAACGACGACCTGCCTAACTAATAACACGTTCCTTTCCCTCGTCTCACACAGTCGTGATAAACGGGGGGCGAGGCTTTAAAAAATGAAGATCGACGAACTACGCGAAATGAGTGACGAACAGTTGCAAGCGACTGCTAATGAAGCAGCGCAGATTCTGTTTCGACTTCGTTTCCAATCACAGAGTGAGCGTTTGAATACGCCGACCGAAATCAAGAAAAACCGACGCCTGATCGCTCGCGTGAAAACGCTTCAAAGTGAGCGAACGAAAGCGGCGGCCGCAGAAACAGTTTCTGCCAAGTCATAAAAAACCATTAGCCAGCGTAAAGCACATGCCAAAACGCGTTGTTTCCGGAACCGTCACCAGCGACAAGATGAGCAAGACTCGTCGGGTCGAGATCCATCGTGTGGTGAAGCATCCCAAGTACAAGAAATACGTTCGCCGACGAACTGTCTGCCACGTCCATGACGAGAATGACGAATCGGGCATGGGTGACCGTGTCGAGATTATCGAATCGCAACCGCTGAGCAAGCTGAAGCGATGGAAACTCGTCCGGGTGCTGGAGAAAAGCACGGAAGTCGATGTGGCCGCCCTGCGTGCCGCTCGCAAAAGTGCTGAGTCCGAAGCGATTGAGGCAGCCCACGCCGGCAGTGAACCAACCGAACAACCCGGCACAGAGGCTCCAAGCGAGTAGTCGCTGGTCACTGTCGCCGCAGGCGAAAACGCGATCACGCGAACCGATTCAAAAGTAGAACCCAACCATGATCCAACAAGAATCCCGACTCGATGTTGCTGATAACACCGGTGCTCGACAAGTGATGTGCATCAAGGTGCTCGGCGGTACGCGTAAGCGAGTCGCCGGCGTAGGCGACATCATTGTCTGTAGCGTCAAAAGCGTGATTCCAGGCAGTGAAGTCAAAAAGAAGTCCATTGTTCGAGCGGTCATTGTGCGTACCAAAACGCCAACCCGTCGCGCCGATGGCAGCTACATCAAGTTCGACAGCAATGCTGTGGTACTGATCGATAAAGACAAGACACCTCGCGGCACACGTATTTTTGGTGCCGTCGCACGCGAATTGCGTGAACGCAGTTTTATGAAGATCGTTAGCTTGGCCAACGAAGTCGTCTGAGCAGAGCGAAGAAAAACAAACACAGGACGGACATCGAGTTCGTCGCCGAAGTGAAAACACGATGTCAACGGACACGATGTCAACTGACGCCCACTGAACTGGAAAACAGTCAACTGGAAAACAGTCATTTGGCAAACAGTCCGTTTAACTACCAACCAACATAAACACCATGCTCTTTCGAATTGATGACGAAGTCGAAGTGATTGCCGGGGCCGACAAAGGTCACCGCGGCAAGATCCTCACGATCGATCGCAAGAAAAACAAAGTGGTCGTCGAAGGTGCAGGGAAAGTGTGGAAGCACGTTCGCCGCAGCCAAAAGAATCCGCAAGGCGGACGACTAAGCAAAGAGATGCCGATTGCTGCCAGCAACGTCATGATGATTGATCCCAGTAGTGGCAAGCCATCAAAAGTTGGCGTGCGATACTTGGACGACGGCAGCAAAGAACGTTACGCAAAAAAGAGCGGTACAAGTTTGGGGCAGATTGCCCCTAAACGTGCCACTTACGCCAAGTAATAAGACCCCGTAATCACGACGCCTGACCAGACATGGCTGACAACAAACCACGACTGCAAGCCGCATACGAAGACGCGATCCGAAAAGGGATGGCGGACAAGCACGGCTACAAAAACCCGCTCCAGATTCCGCGTTTGGAAAAGATCACCCTGAACATGGGTGTCGGAAGCGCGATTGGGGATAAGAAAATCCTCGATTTGGCAGTGGATGCAATGACACAGATCGCCGGCCAAAAACCGGTGCTGACCGTCGCTCGCAAATCGATCGCAAACTTCCGACTTCGCGAAGGCATGCCGATCGGTTGCATGGTGACGCTGCGACGCCAGCGGATGTACGAATTCCTGGACCGATTGGTATCGATCGTTTTGCCGCGGGTTCGTGACTTTCGCGGGATCAGTCGCAAAGCGTTTGACGGCAGCGGAAATTACACACTTGGTCTGACCGAACAGTTGGTGTTCCCAGAATTGAACCCCGACAAGTTCACCCGACCGCAAGGCATGAACATCACGATTGTGACGTCGGCCAAAACGAATGATGAAGCACGCGACCTGCTGTCGATGTTCGGCATGCCGTTCAAAGCTGACCCAAAACAAGACAAAGGCGCTGCTTAGGTTCACCCCGAGTAGTTACGAGTTGGAACACGTCCTCGTCGGACGCTGTTTCTGAAAATCGATCACGAACGCTTTTACCAACCGAGAATTCGCCCCGTGGCAAGCAAATCAAAAGTCGCCAAGGCAAACCGGAAGCCGAAATTTAGCACCCGACGCGAGAACCGTTGCAAGTTCTGCGGTCGCCCACGATCGGTGTATCGCAAATTCGGACTTTGCCGAATCTGTTTCCGTGAGAATGCGAACCGTGGATTGATCCCCGGCGTTCGTAAGGCAAGTTGGTAACGAAAAAGAGCGGACTATAAAGCCATGATGACAGACCCAATTGCTGACATGCTGACTCGCATCCGAAACGCCGTTCGTGTGGAACGACCGTTTGTGGACATCCCTACCAGTCGCGTTAAACGCGGTGTTGCTGACGTGCTAAAGCGCGAAGGTTTTATCTGGGATTGGAAAGAGGAAGAGGAAGAAGATAAGCCGGTTTCGACGTTGCGTTTGGAATTGAAATACGGACCAAACGGTGAACGCGTGATCCAATCGATCAAACGGGTGAGCAAACCGGGGCGACGGTTGTATTCGCGCAGCAAAGAATTGAAACCTGTGCTCGGCGGACTGGGGATTTGCATCATCAGTTCCAGCCAGGGCGTCATCAGCGACCGCGAAGCAAGACAAAAGAACGTGGGTGGTGAGGTTCTTTGCGAAGTCGCATAACGACGAATCGCTAGGCAACCCACCGTTCACCCAAGAGACATTCAAAAGACAAGTTAAGTGCCATGAGCCGTATTGGAAAAAAACCGGTCGCCATCACCAGCGGTGCGAAAATCGCGCTCGATGGACGCACGATCAACGTCGAAGGTCCCAAAGGGAAACTGTCGTACGAGCATCGTCCTGAAGTCAGCATCGACATCGGAGACGATGCAGTGGTGGTGTCACGTCATGCAGAGGATCGAACGTCGCGGGAATTGCACGGACTGACCCGGGCATTGATCGCGAACATGATCGAAGGCGTCACAGCAGGATACGAAAAGCGTTTGGAAATCGTCGGTGTCGGCTACTTGGCCAATATCTCCGGTGACACGTTGCAGTTACGTGTTGGGTACGCCAACGAATTGCAACAAAAGATCCCGGGCGATTTGAAAGTCGAATGTCCCGACAACACGCACATCGTGGTGACAGGCTGCGACAAACAAAAAGTCACTCAATTTGCAGCGGAAGTCCGAGCATTGCGTAAACCTGAGCCTTACAAAGGCAAGGGGATTCGCTATCAAGGTGAATACGTCAAGATCAAGCCCGGTAAGGCTGCTGCCAAATAATCAACGCCGTGGGCCAATACTGGTCCCGTTAACACGAAACATCATTGGACCGGTTCAAATTCGATCGGTAATCAGATGGATAAAAACAAGAGAATCCAGAAGCAACGAAAACGCCGACGCAACCACGTCCGCAACAAACTGCGCGGCTCTGCGGAGATGCCACGTTTGTGTGTGAATCGGTCGCTGAAGCATTTCAGTTGCCAAGTCGTTGACGACTTGGCCGGTAAGACATTGGTCAGCGTCAGCACACGTGACAAAACCGTTCGCGGCAGCGTCAAAAACGGTGGTAACTGTGACGCGGCGGCTGAGGTCGGCAAACTGTTGGCTCAGAAAGCGACGGGCGCCGGAATTTCGGCGGTCAAGCTTGATCGCGGACACAACAAATATCACGGACGCGTCAAAGCGTTTGCCGATGCGGCTCGAGAAGCCGGTTTAAAACTTTAATCCGACAACCTGCCCAGTTTCGGGCGACCCAAACAAACCTCTCAACGAGGGACTGAACGATTAGTAACGCATCATCAAATTCCGGTGGCGGCCAAGGTGGCGGCGGTGGACAAGGCGGCGGACAGCGCGGCGGTCAAGGCGGCGGACAGCGCGGTGGCCAAGGTGGCGGTCGTGGCGGCCGTGGCAAACGCGATCGCAAACAGCAAGAAGAGGGTTTGGCCGAAGGTCTGATCGACCGCGTGGTCAAAATCAAACGATGTGCTGCCGTGGTCAAAGGTGGTCGTCGGTTTAGTTTTGCAGCCATGGTCGTCGTTGGTGACGGCAAAGGAAAATGCGGCTGGGGATACGGCAAGGCCAACGAAGTGCCACCGAGCGTTCAGAAAGCACAGAAGCAGGCCAGTCGCAGCATGATCGATGTGCCGCTGGTCGAAGGCAGCATTCCTCACCAAGTTTGGGGACGCTACGGAGCGGCCAAGGTGATTTTGATTCCAGCTGGTGCTGGTACCGGTATCATCGCCGGACAAGCAGTGCGTGCGGTTTGCGAAGCAGCCGGAATCCATGACATTCTGACCAAATCATACGGAACTAATAATCCGGTCACGTTGGTTAAGGCAACCGTTGATGCGATGAGCAAATTGCGAACCCGCGACCAGGTTGCGGCCCTTCGCGGTCTGACAGCCGACGAATTGAAAGTGTAACGGCGGCGTCCTTCGCAGCCAGATTGACAAGTACAAACCCAGCGGCCTACGCCGCACTTTGAGAGTTAACCCAGTAGGTTTCATTATGAACCTGAACGACGTCCACCGCGGAATTACAAAACACCGTAAGCGCAAGCGAATCGGTCGCGGTCCCGGTAGCGGTCACGGCAAGACGTCCGGTCGCGGTCACAAAGGCCACAAGAGTCGCAGCGGATACAGCCGCAAACCGAACTTCCAGGGCGGTGCGATGCCGATGTTTCGTCGTGTCCCCAAGCGTGGGTTCAATAACCGCTGGGCGGTCAGCGTATTTGCTGTCAATGTCGGCAAGTTGAACGAAGTTTTTGAGGATGGCGCAGAAGTCACGCTCGAAGCAATGTCGGCAAAGGATGTTGCCAAGGGTACCTTTGACGAAGTCAAAATCCTCGGTGACGGCGAACTGACAAAAAAGCTTACTGTGTCGGCTCACCGTTTCAGCAAGTCGGCCGAAGAAAAGATCACCAAGGCTGGTGGAACGGTCAATAAGTTGACTCCCAAGCGAACGCCCGATGAACGCGTCGCAGCATTGAACACCAGCAAGAAATAACGCATTCGTATCGACGGCCTGTTTGTCGTAGATGGAATTTCGCGGCGGCTGGACGCTACCGCTTCACATAAATGAAATAGACGGACTGTCGCATGTTTGAAAAGCTGCGAATCATTTTTTCGATTCCGGAATTGCGTAAAAAGTGCTTGCTAACGCTTGGTTTGCTGGCCATTTATCGCATCGGTTTTCACATTCCCTTGCCGATGGTCGCGACCAATTTGGCGGACGATGGCGGAGCGGCTTCGGAGTTTTTCGAAAAAGTAGCTGTGTTCGCCGCTAGCGATCTGCGTCAAGCGACGATTTTTGGGCTCGGAATCATGCCCTATATCTCCGCTTCGATTATCTTTCAGTTGCTCGGCAGCGTTTACAAACCGCTCGAAGAGTTGAAGAAGGAAGGTGAAGCGGGTCGCAAGAAACTGAACGAGTACACGCGATACCTGACTGTCGCGATCTGCCTGGTTCAAAGTTACATGTATCTCAAGTTCATGTTGATGTCCGGTGGTAGCACCGGCTACGGAAACATCAACCCGAACTTCCTGAATGCCGATTCCAGTGGACTGTTCTGGGGCTGGCAGATCGTTGCGGTGCTGGTGATGACCTGCGGTACCGTTTTCCTGATGTGGCTCGGCGAGCAAATTGATGAATATGGGATCGGCAACGGGATCAGTTTGCTGATCATGGCGGGGATCCTTGCGCAAATGCCCAAAGCGCTGTACGAGCTGATCCGCAACATGAAGACCGAATTGACTGGGCTCAGTCGTGGTCAGGTCGGGATCGAAACCTTGATCCTCCTGGTGATACTCTTTGTGGGGGTCGTCTTTGGGGTGGTCTTTATCACCCTTGGCCAGCGCAAGATCCCCACGCAGTCAGCCAAGTTCACGCGTGGGCGTCGGGTTTACGGCGGGACGCGTCAACACTTGCCGCTGAGAATCAACCAGGCCGGCGTGATGCCGATCATCTTTGCCAGCAGTTTGCTGATGATCCCTGGTGTGGCGTTCGGATTCATGGCGGGAATGTTCGAAACCGGCGGATCGCTGTTTAAAGGATTTAACCTGTTTTCGTTGACGATGAGCGACCAAACGTCGTACTTCTTTAACCTGCTGTACGTCGCACTGATCTTCTTCTTCTGTTACTTCTGGACGGCCATCACGTTCAATCCCAAGGAGATGTCCGACAACCTGCGAGATAGCGGGACGTTCATTCCCGGATATCGCCCGGGTAAAAGGACGACCGATTATTTGGAAAAGGTGATGGTTCGAATCACATACGTCGGTGCGGCCTTCCTCGCGATTGTCGCGATTGTGCCCACGATCGTTTACGGATCGCTCGGCGTTCCCTATTCGATCGCCGGTTTCTATGGTGGTACGGGACTACTGATTGCCGTCAGTGTCGCATTCGATTTGGTGCAAAAAATCGATAGCCACTTGGTGATGCGAAATTACCGCGGCCTGCTCGAAGGCGCCGGCGGTGGTGTCTCGCCAGTCGTCTAGAGACCATTGTTTTTGTCGCGTTGTCGCCATTCGACGAAACGCTCGACTGGCCTGTTCATCGTGAGTGGTCGCGTTTTGTAGCGGTCGGGATTTCTTCCGAGGTGGTTGGATGTGGATTGTACTCATCGGACCACCGGGTGCTGGTAAGGGGACACAAAGTCGCCTGCTGGCAGCAGAATTGGGCGTCCCACATCTATCAACCGGGGAAATGCTGCGAGACGCCAAGGGCAGAGATTGTCTTGGGGAAACAATCGTCAAGGAAGTCGAACAGGGACGTCTTGCGCCCGATGATTTGGTGATGCAAATCGTCACTGAGCAGCTTTCGCAACCCGGGTATCAACTTGGTTGTCTCTTTGACGGGTTTCCCAGGACGGTCATCCAGGCAGAGCGGATGGATCACTTTTTACGCCGGCGCGATGCAAAGATGGATGCGGTAATCCATTTGCAGATTGAGACCGCGACATTGATCCAACGGATTCTCCGTCGCGCTGAGTTGGAGGATCGGGCGGACGATACCGAAGCGACCATCAACAAACGGATGGAGGTGTTCCACATGAGAACCGCCCCGGTCATTGATTATTACCAGCGGCAAGGAATCGTCCGATCTGTTGACGCAAGCTTGCCCGCGGATCACGTCTTGGCCGATATTCTTTCCTCGCTAGCGGATCTCGGCAAGCGGAGTCGTTAGCGATCAGCGATCCTTGGTGGACCGTCAGACGCGCGGAAAAGACGTAAGATCGAATGCTCCATCGAACCATCTTGTCGGCGGATTCTGCGGCCCAAACGACCTATTTCCGTCCGACGGCCGACGACGTGTCCGTAGGGTTACGTACAATAAACCTACGTCGCGAGAGGCAAGAGGATTCGGCCTTGCGGTGATGTTCTCCAACGAAAGGGATCGATTGTGGTTCGTTGTCTTTATTGTGTTGTTATTACGCTGGTGATCAACTTTGTGTTGATTCGGTCTGCAGAGGCGCAGGTTGGTGTCATGCGGGCGACGCGTCCGGTTCAGTCGGCCCGTTTTATTGAAGCACCCAGGTACATACAACAGGAATTGCGTGAAGCTGAACGCGCGATCGAAGAAGACCGGATGAGTGACGCGGTGGTCCGTCTGGGCGATTTGCTTCAGCGTGATACGACCGACACAGCTGACGAAGATCTTGCGGGGCAAGATTTCTTTTTGCCACCGACCGACGGGCGAAGTGGGCGTTACACCAATAGCAAGTTGCGTCGAGCGCGAAAGCTGGTCAGCCAGTTGCCCACTTCGGCGATTGAGACATACGAACTGCGTTATGGACCGCTAGCTCGCAAGACACTCCAGGAAGCGGCCACGACCCGTGATTGGAATGCGGTTCGAGACGTGCGCCGTAAGTACTTCCACACGACGGCTGGTTTCGAGGCCTCGTGGCTGCTTGCACAGCACGAAATGTACACCGGGCATCCCCTGGCAGCGTCGCTGTTATTGGACGACGTCGTCAAATTGCCGCGTGCGGTTAGCTATCTCGGCGATTCCATTCAGGTGCTCTACGCTGCCGCGCTGAAACTGTCGGGACGATCGCTCGCCGAAGCGGCGATGCCGACGTCGGGCGAAGTGACCATCAACGGCAAGTCGGTGACTTTGCCCACGGAAGTCGATGTCGATGAGTGGATTGCAACACGGTTTTCGTACGGACAGACGCGAGCGGGTGGCGACATTACGAGTTACCGAATGTTCGGTGCGCAACACGGTCGTAATGAGATTTCCGCGGGACAGATGCCGCTGGCCAACGCCCGGTGGCAGTTGGAAACCACGTCGACGCCGCGCGAAGCCCGCACTCTGGAAAAGTACGCGGAGGAATTGGCTGCCAGTAGCAAGCTACCACCGCCAAGTTTGATGCCGCTCCGCGTCGGTGATCAGTTACTGATGCGGACGACGAATTATCTGTTCGGAGTCGACTACAACACGGGCAAGCGAGTTTGGAATTATCCGTGGTATTCCACGGACGAGGCTTTCGAAGACGAACAGACGCCGATGATGTTTTCTGGTCAGCGTGGCGTCAATTCGCTGCTATCGCAACGAGTTTGGAACGACATGCCGTACGGTCAAATGACCAGTGACGGACGCCGCGTATTCTTTGTCGACAATCTGAACGAAGTCGAAGCGGCAACATTCAGCCCGATCATGGGATTGCAGGGCACCAGACCGTCGGACAATTCGACCAATACGCTCGTCGCGCTGGATTTACCCACCGAAGGAAAGTTGCTCTGGCGACTCGGCGAAGGAGCTGATGAATCCTCTAGCCTGTCCGATGCTTTTTTTCTGGGGCCGCCCCTCCCGCTGGACGGTCGGCTTTATGTGATGGTCGAAGTCGCTGGGGACATTTTGCTTGTTTGTCTGGACTCGGTCACCGGCGACGAAATATGGCGGCAGCAATTGGTAGCCGTGGAGACTGGTTCGGTAGATATCGACATTACACGACGTGTTAGCGGAGCGACGCCGACGTACAGTGACGGTGTTCTGATCTGTCCCACCGGTGCCGGTGCGATCGTAGCGGTGGACTTAGTTGATCGAATGTTGCGTTGGGGTGTCAGCTACAGTCGCCGGCCGATCATGCAGCAAATGATGGGCACGCGCGGTGGTTCGATTGATCCGAGTTTGTTGATGCAGCGCTGGCACCATGGTGTCGCCGTTGTCGTCGACGACGCGGTCTTCGTGACGCCAACCGAGTCCGACACGTTGATGAGTTTGGACCTGCTTAGCGGGGCCAAACGGTTTCCGGATCGTGATCGCGAAGACAGCAGATACATGGCTGGTGTTCGCGACGGCAAGATATTGTTGGTTGGATCCAAGCGATTGATCGCGCTGGATTCAAAAACGGGTGACGAGCAGTGGGTCACCCAAGAAGACTTGTTGGCGCCGGGATTACAGGTCGTCGGACGTGGCGTATTTGGCGATAACGATTACCTGGTGCCGACATCGGCCAATCAATTGATTCGAATTGCGCTGGACGATGGGAAGGTACTCGAGCGACGTGCGACTCAGTATCCACTTGGGAATTTGTTAGCTGTCGATGGTGAAGTCATCTCACAAGGTGCCACGTCGTTGTCGGTTGCTTATGGCGAGGCGTCCTTGGAACCACTCGTCAATGCGATGTTAAAGGAGGATCCCACCAATTTTGAAGCGTTGGTTCGCAAAGCTGAATTGCTGATTCAGCGTGATTCGCGGCGTGAGGCGTTGAAACTGCTCCAGCGGGCTCGTGATGTGAAATCCGACAGCGTGGAAGTGCGCATGTTGTCAGTTGCCGCCATGCTGGGTTTGCTACGAGAGGGGGCCGAGGATTCAGAGCAGCTGGCGGACCAGTTGGAGTCGATGATCGATCGACCATCCGAGCGAGTGAAATTTTTGTCACTAAGGATTCGCGCGGCGCTGAAGAATCAGGAGATTGAACAAGCGACCGATCGAATCATTCAGTTGTCGGCGTTGATCGCAGGCGATCCATTGCTGAACCACTCAGGTGAAGGGGCCGTTGATGACGTCT